>CALXMJ010000265.1 GCA_944389445.1 uncultured Victivallales bacterium
CTGCATCGGATCGGAGGAGCTGATTTCAAAATTACGTCGGATTCAGCCGGAATGGATGCTTGGTTCCGCGGCGCTTTCGGTAGCGGAGTTTCTGTTTTCTCTGGAGGATTCGTATGCGGAGCGTTGCCGGAAGGGGATTTCGGAGTTGCGGGAGGAGCTGTTTTCGGCGTTGAATGCGCTGCCGGGGGTGACGGCTTATCCTTCGATGGCGAATTTTATTCTGGTGAAGGCGAAGGATGTGCGGGAGAGCCTGCTGAAAAAGTATCGGATTGCGGTTCGTTCCTGCGGGAACTGCGAAGGGCTTGACAACACTTTTTTCCGTGTGGCGGTTCGTTCGCGTGAGGAGAATGGAAAATTGATTTCCGCGCTGTCGGATCTTCTGAGCCCGGGAGTGCCGCACATTGCGCGAAAGGTGAAGAAGCCGGCGCTGATGATTCAGGGGACGGCATCGAATGCGGGGAAAAGCATTCTGGTTTCGGCGTTCTGCCGGATTCTGCTTCAGGATGGTTTCCGGATTGCACCGTTCAAGGCGCAGAACATGGCGCTGAATTCGTATGTGACTGCCGATGGGGGGGAGATGGGGCGTGCGCAGGCGGTGCAGGCGGAGGCGGCGCGTCTGGATCCGGATGTCAGGATGAATCCGATTCTTCTGAAGCCTTCGAGTGATACGGGCAGTCAGGTGATTGTGCGCGGAAAACCGATCGGCTGTATGAAGGTTCGCGAATATTATGCGCACAAGAAGGAGCTCTGGGGGGAGGTCTGCCGGTGTTACGATGAGTTGTCGGAAAAGTATGATGCGGTCATTCTGGAGGGGGCGGGAAGTCCCGGCGAGGTCAATCTGAAGTCCGGTGATCTGGTCAATATGAGGATGGCACGCTATGCGGAAGCTCCGGTGATCCTTGCGGGGGATATTGATCGTGGCGGCGTATATGCTTCGTTTATAGGGACTTATGCAACTCTTGATCCGGCGGAGCGCCGACTGCTGTATGGCTTTCTAGTCAACAAATTCCGGGGGGATCCGACTCTTCTGGCTTCGGCGCACGAGTATGTGAGGCAGATGACGGGGCATCCGGTCCTTGGGGTTGTGGATTATATGCGGGACATCGGGCTTCCGGAGGAGGATTCCGTGAACTTTTCGCTGATCCGCCCCGCGCCGAAGCTGGAAAAGACGCTGGATGTGGTTCTGATCGGTCTCGGGCACATTGCCAACTTTACAGATTTCACGCCGCTGGAGCTGGAACCGGATGTGACGATCCGGAAGATCCATTCCGCGGAGGAGTTCGGCGAACCGGATCTGGTGATTCTTCCGGGGAGCAAGAGCGTTGCGGACGATATGGCGTTTCTGCGTTCTTCAGGACTTGCGGAGAAGATTCATTCCGCCGTCAGACGGGGAGCATGGTTTGCTGGTGTCTGCGGAGGGCTTCAGCTTGCGGGAGAGGTACTGCTTGATCCGGACCATGTGGAGTCCTTGGAGGATTCTGTGGCATGTCTCGGACTTCTTCCGCTGGAAACGGTGATGCGGAAAGAGAAAACGCTCTGTCAGGCGAAAGCCCGGATTCTTGCGGATGGGACGGCTGTCAGGGGATATGAGATTCATAATGGCGTAACGACTTGCAAATCCGATGGTTACGTGTTGATGGAAAAGGCGGATTCTTCGCCGGTCGGATTTGGAGCGGATCGGATTTTCACGACGTATCTGCACGGAATTTTTGATGATGACCGTTTCCGCCGGCAGTTCCTGAACCGGATTCGACGGGATCGCGGGATGGAGGAGCTTTCGGATGTGACGGCGCATTATGGAACGGAAGAGGCGTTGAACCGTCTGGCGGATCATGTCCGTTCGCGGATTGATCTGAATGCCGTTTATGCACGAATGGGACTGAAACGAGGTGGAAAATGAGAGAAGTTCCGAAGGAATATTTTGACCGGATCTCCTGGGATCTTCCGGGGAGTGCGATAGAATCGGAGAGTTTCCGTCGGATTGATGCCGAGGTCTCCCCGCAGCGTCGCGCACGTTTTTCGGATGCCGAGTGGCACGTCGCAAGGCGGCTGGTTCATACGACTGCCGATTTTTCCATTCTGGATCTGTTGCAGTTTCACGGGGATCCGATTGCCGCGGGAAGAGAGGCATTACGTTCCGGCGCATTGATTTACACAGATTCAAATATGATAAAATCGGGACTCTCCGTTACAAAGCTGAAACAGTGGAATCCTACTTATGATCGGGATAAGATTCTCTGTGAGGTGGCATCGAAAGCGGTTGCGGAACTGGCGGCGAAGGAAGGGATCACCCGTGCGCTGGCGGCGGTCAGACTGCATCGGGAGGAGTTGAATGGAGCGCTCTTTCTCTGTGGGAATGCGCCGCTGGCATTGGCGGGGCTGATTCGGATGATTGTGGAAGGAACGGTTCGTCCGGCATTGATTGTAGGAATGCCGGTCGGATTTGTTAATGTTCTGGAGTCCAAAGAGTTGTTGCAGTTTATTGATGTTCCGTATATCACATTGACCGGTCGTCGTGGAGGGAGTCCTCTGGCGGTTGCCGCGCTTCATGCGATCATGGAGGCGTTCTGATGGCCGACTCTCTCCGCAGCGGATTCACGACTGGTGCCGCGATGACGGCCGGTGCTCTTGCTGTCTGGTCTGCCCGGAACGGAAGAGTTCTGGAAGCGGCGGATCTGATTCTGCCGGATGAATCCACGCTTTCTGTTCCGGTTGCCTACTGCGATGGATTGCGGGCAATGGTGATTAAGGA
>CALXMJ010000266.1 GCA_944389445.1 uncultured Victivallales bacterium
GATCTGTCGCGGCGCGACGCGTTTCGGCGCCCAGATCCGTTTCGGTGTATCCAGATTGTAGCAGAGTCCGTAATCGCCGGTTCCCAGTTCGCTGTGATCATATCCGTAAAAAGGCTCATTGGAGGCAAATCCTTCCCCGAGGAGAATCAGCGACCCGCGGACCTGTCCGTACATCTGGATGAGTTCCTGTTCGACGGTGCTGATGGCGGAATACCCGGATTCGTTGGCGCGGAGTCTGATCTCTTTCCCTCCGGAGTGCTGCCGAACCAGTTTCCTGAGGGCGCGGATGTTTTCCACCAGCCCGTTCTGTTCCACCGGATACTGAAGATAGGGATGAATGGTGAATTCGTCGATGTAACGGAGCAGTCCTTTTTCAAAGAGCCGCTTATGGCGTTCCACGAGCCCGGATGTGATGTTGCTGAAACAGGGACCGAGAATTCTGGCGTCGGGATCGCCTGCGTGAATGCCCTCCCAGGCGACCTTGTGCAGTTTCAGGATTTCATCGTCGGTGAAGTAGAGATCCGGTTCCCACATGGGCTGATAGCGCATGAAATCGTTTCCGTATTTCTGGAGTCTGCCTTTCGCGGCGAGTTCCCGGTAGAAATCCCGGAAGAGTTTTTCTCCGGCGGCGTCCGTGAAAATTTTTCCGTCGGTATGTTTTTTCAGTTCCTCCTGACTGGGATACTGATAGCGAAAGGGGGTTGCCAGTGTGACATAGGTATAGGTTTTCCAGGCTTTCTGAGCGGTTTCGCGTCTGGCGCGTTCCGATGGCTGAGGATTCAGAGAGACGCCGCCGCTCATCCAGCGGGCGCCCATCCACGGAATCATTCCGGCGGACTGCCCATGGATTCCGAAGAAGGTTTCAGACTGCGGATAGAGGGGAGCACTTGCGGGATCGGGCAGAATCGCATAAGGGATGGAGCCTGCTGGACGGCTGCCTGTCTTCGGAGTCGTTACTCCGTTTGATAATTTGACGCGAGCGCGATAGAAGCCGTAGTTCCGGTTGGGGGCGGGGACGCTCTGTTTCCATTTCCCGTCGGCTCCGGGGTTGAGGGGAATGGAAGTCTTCCGGATGGTTTTGTCGTTCTGATCGACGATATTTATTTCGAGCGAGAGCTTGTCCGCAGGCGTCAGTCCGCTGACTTCGAATTCAAGCCGGATCGGGTCGCCCGGTTTGAACATGCTGTTTTCCGGATGGTTTGTCTCTCCGCTCATCCGGATTTCGGCGGCGCAGACCGTTGCAAGAAGCGACAGCGAGAATGCAAGAATTCGGTTCATGAATCAGTTTCCTTCCTTGAGTTTGAATCTTCGCAGCGAGAAGTCCGCATGGTCCGCCCCGACGAGCCATTTCCCGGAGACGGCAAGCGTCGCGAGACGGTTCGGGGAGCGGAAGACGGTATTTCCTTTTTTGTCCAGCAGGAGCAGTTCTTTGCCTGCGGCGGCAATGAAATTGCCGATGACGGCGATGTCGTCGGCGGGAACCGGTTTCTTCCAGACGGTTTTCCCGTCTTTCAGCAGAGCGATCCATCCGTTCCCTGCGACGGCGAGTTCTTTTCCGCTGAATGCGTCGACCCGGCGTATGGGTTCTTTCAGATCATTCGGAACATTCAGTTTCCCATCGTCTGCGAAAAAGAGCGTTCCGTCCGCGAAAGCCAGATCGGAGGGATTGATAAAGGAGCGTTTCAGATCGACCATGCGTGTCTTGTCGCCCCACTTTGTCTTTGCCGGATCGAAGCGCCAGAGTTTTTTATGTCGCCGGTCCAGAATCAGGAACGCGGAACCGTCCGGGACCGCCGCGCAGGCGTCGGAACTCCAGTTCGCTCCGACATGCCACGGTTCATTGCCGGTGTTTCCGAAGGGGGAATCCGGAAAGTCGTCCAGATAGAGACTTGTGATCTGATATCCGGAAATGGCCAGAACTCTGCCGTCAAGAATTGCGAGCGCGGCGGGTTTTCCGATTCCGCCGATCCGGTAATCGCTTGTCTGTGGCGTGAGGGGATTGTAATGCTTCAGTCCCTGAGTTGTGGCAAGATAGTATCCGTTATTTCCGTCCCGGGCGAGCGAATTGGCGTATTGATCCGCTCCGTCGCCGAGAGCGAGCGGTTTTCCCGAAGAGAGTGTATTTTCATAGCGGACCGCATTTCCGCCGCATCCCCACAGTTCTCCGTTCGCCAGCGAAAAATTGGAGATCCAGCCTCCGGCGGGCCAGATTCCGCCGTTTGCGGGTTTGCCGTCCGGAGCGAAGCGGTAGACCTTCATATCGGGATACATCGTGGAGATCAGCAGATAGCCGCTTCCGGGCAGAAAACCTGTTGACACCGCTTTGCCCTTGCTCCGGAAATCGGACAGATCCAGAATGATGCCGAGCGATTTGCCGGAACCATCCCATCCATATACTTTTTTCGCATCGGAATCCAGCGCGAAGAATTTGACGTTTGCACCGAAGCGCTGTTTTGTCGCGGCATCGGCGATCCCTGTATTGTCAAAGCCTCTTTTGAAGTCGACCGCCGGAATTGTTTTCACGCTGCCGTCCGACTGCCGCTGAAGGCGGTAGACTATGGTGTTCCGCTGAAGGAAGAGCTCTTTTCCGTCGCTCATCAGTTTTCCGCTCATATCGAGGACTTTTTGTGCGGACCGTCCGCCTTTTGCGAGTTTATAGAGTCTGCCGGCGTTGGTGAACCATACGTTCCCTTCCGGATCGCCGACGGTGCTTCCGCAGGCAATTTCCCGCAGACTTTCCGTGCCTTCCGGCTGACTCTGTCCGAGTTTTCCGAACGGCACCAGCTCCGCTGAGAACAGAAGCGCCGGCAGAACGGCACAGAGTGCTGCAAGTAGTTTTCCGTTCATAAATTCACTTTTCTCCCTGTTTGCAATGATGGATTGAGTTTCGTTATGGAGTCCGGTATCCGAAGCGGAGTACGCCGTAGGTTTCCACCGCCGGAGAGGTGAAATAAAGGGCGCGGTTCACGGAAGCGGCGTGCCCGTCGAAATAGACTTGATTCATGCGTCCGGAGATGTATTTCCCGGAGGCATCCTTCATTCCGTTTCCGTGACGTGGCCCGATCTGTGCCCGGTCATAGACCAGATAGGGATAACCGTATCCGTTTGCATATTCCGGAATGGTGATCGCCTGCGACGGCGAAGATACTGTTGAAACCGAACGTGTCTGACGGAAGTCGTATCCCCAGTATCCGGCGGAAGTCGCATTCAGTCCATAGCTCTGTTCTCCGCGAAGGGTGAGCGGGCACTTCATATTCTGCTGATAGGATTTCTTTCCGAGGAGCAGGGTGATTTCATATTCCCAGGTATTATAGTTTCCATCCTCTTCGTGTCTTTTTGCCGGCATTGCGGGCATGCAGAAACCGGTCTGGTCGGCATACATTGCGTAGGCAAGTCCCATCTGCTTGAGATTGTTCAGGCAGGAGACCGAGCGTGCGCTTTCCCTTGCCTTGTTCAGAGCCGGAAGAAGCATTGCGGCAAGAATCGCAATGATTGCAATTACAACTAAAAGTTCTATCAATGTGAAAATGGAGGACCGGTTTTTCCTTTTGTCCGCGCGATTGATTTTTCCGACGGTTTTCCGCATGATTCTATCTCCTGTGATTATGATTTTATGCTGGATTTGGAGGGACGGCGTGAAGGATGGCTTCCGATGCGGAGAGAACATCCTTTTTCCTGTTTGACGGTGGAGCCTTTGACAACGATTTCCGGTTTGATCCGGATTTCCGCGGAGGGGATGTGCTCCTCCCTGCCATGTTCCAGGCGGAGGAAGAGACGTTCCACGATTTTTTCCGCTATGGTTTCAGTCTTCTGGTCGACGCTTGTGACGGGAAAGACATTGGCATAATCCGGTTCCATGCAGCCGAAACCCATGACTGCGATATCGTCCGGAATCCGGATTTTTTCTTCAAAAAGATAACGGCAGAGTAAGATGGCCTGCCAGTCGAAAAAGGTCGCAAAGGAATCGGTTTCCGGATGTGTCCGCAGAAAATCGAGCACGAGCTCTTTCGGGAAGTGGATGGAGGCAAAGCGGTCGATGATCCGGACGTTCATAGCGGGATGTTCACGGCAAAACGCTTCGACCCCCTCCCGGCGGAGCCGTGCCGGACTGGCATAGTCGGGCCCGGCGAGATATCCGAGATTCCGGCGTCCGGTTTCATAAAGATGGCGGGCGGAGAGATAGCCTCCGTAAAAGTCGTCCGTCCCGACGAAGTCAATATCGGCTTTGGTTTTGCGGTCGACGGAGATTACGGGAATGCGGCGAGAAACGAAGTCGCGGAAATAATCGTTGTCTGCAAAATCGTCGCGCGGAACGATGATGATTCCGTCGACCCGCTGTTCCAGAAGGCGGCGCAACAGGGCGGAGTCCTCCTGCTGAGTTCCATTGAAGGAGGCGCAGGAGATGATCATGTAGTCGCGTTGATAGAGCAGTTTCTGGATTTCCGTTTCAATTTTCTGGAAAAAAGGGTTGGAATGATCACAGATGACGCCGATCAGTCGGGAGCGTCCCGTCTGGAATCCGCTGATCAGACGGTTTTCATGATAACCGAGCCGTTCCGCCGCTTCGTGAATCCGTTTGCGGGCGGCTTCGGAAATTTCCCCCTTGCTCCTCATGACTCGCGAGACGGTGGACAGAGAATAGCCTGTCGCTTTCGCAATGTCCTTCAGACTCGCCAGAACCTCCGTACCCATGAATGCCTCTGCTCCTTTTTCTTAATTCCATTTTTGGGGATCGCAAGTACTTCCGCAAGTACTTGCGTTAATTATAATCCAGAACTTTGAATTTGTCAATAGCGGAAAGGAAATTTTTTTTGAAATAATCAGAAAAAAAATTTGCAGGTTCGGAGATTCGCATTAAATTCCCGTTTTTCATTTGACTTTTTTCGATTTTCTGGCAAATTTATCAGGATGAAGAGAAACCAGAGGTCCCCGGAGGACCGTTCAACAGAAAGCAGAGGAACAGGGAATGACCGCAATCATCGGTTTTGAATCAAGTTGCGACGAAACGGCAGTGGCTGTTGTTGTCGATGGAAGAAAAGTGCTTTCCAGTGCGATCGCGTCACAAATCGCGAAGCATGCTGTTTACGGAGGTGTTGTCCCTGAGCTTGCCGCGCGGGAGCATCTGACGGCGATCCGGAGAGTGACCGACGAGGCGCTCCGGGAATCAGGCCTTGCGATGGCGGAGATCGACGCGGTTGCCGTGACCAACGGTCCCGGACTGGTTCCGGCTCTGCTGGTCGGCGTCAACTTTGCGAAAGGGTTTGCCTCCTCGTTCGGCAAGCCGCTGATCGGAATCAATCATTTCCTCGGACACATTTACGGCGTATTTCTGGATCAGGAAGAGGATATTTTCGCCAAAAAGGAGCTCTTTCCCATGATCGGGCTGGTCGTTTCCGGGGGACATACCAGTCTGGTCCTGATCGAAGCCGACGGAACCGCTCGTGTCGTCGGCACCACGCTCGACGATGCCGCGGGCGAAGCATTCGACAAAGCCGCTAAAATGCTGAATCTCGGTTATCCCGGCGGCCCTGTCATCGAGAAGGCCGCAAGAAACGGCGATCCGAAACGATTCGATTTTCCCCGGTCGCTCACGGGCGGAGCCGGCAAGGCGCTTGCTCCTGAAAATCGCTTCAATTTCAGTTTCAGCGGCGTCAAGACCTCTCTGCTCTATCACACGAAGCGGCTTTGCGGCGACAATACCGAGGCGCTGGCCGGACAGGATCTTTACGATACGCTTGCATCGTATCAGGATGCGATTGTGGATGTCCTCTGTTCCAAGGCTTTCGATGCGGTCGGCTATTATCATGCGAAAAGCCTGATTCTCTGCGGCGGAGTGGCATGCAACGGCTATCTCCGGGATCATTTTGCCGCCGGAGCGCCGAAACAGGTTCAGACATTCCTTGCCCCGCGCAAGTACTGCACCGACAATGCCGCGATGATCGCCGGTCTTGCATACCGCTACTATCGCGCCGGGGAGTTCGCTGATCTGAATCTTGATGCTTATGCCAGGATTCCCCATGCGTTCCGGATCCCGTTTTGAACGAAGGCGGATTCCTGTATGAGTTATCCGAACCGCTGTGCCGTTTTCGATCTGGACGGAACGCTGATTGATTCCAGAGAGGACATCGCGCATGCCGTCAATCTTCTGCGCGCCCGTTTTTCCCTGCCTCCGCTGCCGACGGAAACGGTGGTTTCGTTCGTCGGCAACGGGATCCGGAAACTTGTCGAGCGCGCTTTTGAACAGGAGGACCCCGCTCTGGTGGAGAAAGCAAAAGATCAGATCGTTGACTGTTACCGGGAGACGCTGGTCGTGAAAACAACTCTCTATCCGGGCGTTGCCGACGGTCTCCGCATTCTGAAGACCGCCGGTTTCAAACTCGCCGTTGCCACCAACAAGCCGCATGTCCTCTGCGTCCCGCTCCTGAAGAAACTCGGAATCGCCGACTGCTTTGATGCCATTCTCGGCGGCGGAACCAAAATCCGCATGAAACCGGAACCCGATCAGATCCATTATGTCATGAAGGAAACGCTTTCCTCTCCGGAGCGAAGCTGGATGCTCGGGGATAATTACACGGATCTGGCGGCCGGCCGCGCCGCCGGCTGCAAACGGGCATTCGCCGCATGGGGGTTCGGAGACCCCCGTCAGGAAACGTGGGATTTCAAGGCGGATTCCTTTCTTGCATTTGTCTATCATCTTCTGAAATCGTCTGGAGCGTGACTGATGCGGGGTGATTTTTTCAGAGGTGCCGGATGGCTTCTGAAAGGAATTTCTTATTTTTATAAGACTCCATCTCTCTGGAAGTATGCGCTGATTCCCTTTCTGCTGACCCTTCTTCTTTACGGGGTGCTGTTTTTTGCGGCGGTTCGATATGGAATCCCGTTTCTTCTGGAGCTGCTTCCGGAGCCGGAACGTTATTCCGGCTGGATCCGCCGGGCGATTCTTCCGCTCCGATGGCTGGCGGCGCTCTCCTGCTCCCTCGGACTGGCGCTGGCGGCAATTCTGACTCTGAGTTCGGTGTATGAGCTTCTGGGGGCTCCGTTTTTTGATGGAATGGTGGTCCGGATGGAGCGGGAGAAGTATGGAAGAATGAGCGTGCCGCTTCCATTTCAGCGGAATCTGGTCTGTGCGTTTCAGGGCGGAATGTTTTCGATTGTCACGATGGTGCTTGCCGTCGGACTGTTTTTCTGTTCGCTGATTCTGCCGGTGATCGGTCCTCTGCTGATGGGGCTGGTTACAGGTTACCGGATGGCGCTGACTTATCTGTTTACCTCCGGATTCAACCGGGGGCTTGGCATCCGGGAGATTCAGGCGCGGGCGGGAAAACGGAACATGCTGATTCTCGGCTTCGGAGTGACGGCGTACCTGCTGCTGATGATTCCGTTTGTTTCGATTTTCCTGATACCGGGTTTTGTTGTCTCCGGCATTCTTCTGTACAACGAGGAGCTGGAGACGGAGAGCGATTCTTCGGGCAGATGAATCGCCGGAAATGAAGCGGCGGCCGGAGAACGGGAAAACTCCAGGTTCCGACCGCCGATATTCAGAAAATCAGTCGTGATCGAAAGCGATTTCCGGAATTTCTCCATTTTCCTTGTAGAGAACGTGGCAGCGGTACTGGACTCCGTCTGCCCCGGTGAAGTGGATCGTGCGGCTGAGGCCGTCTGCGGAAACGTTTCCGGCAAGCTGCCGCATCGCATTGCAGTCCGTGTCCGCGGAGACGGCGAACACGATATCGAACAGGACTTCCCCCGGCATTCGTCTGCGCGACTCCGCATCGACTGTCGCGGCGATGATATCGGCGTACAGCGAATCCATCTCCGGCGGAGTCTCTTTGCGGAGGCGGATGTTGCGATCGGCACTCCGGAGAATCTTCAGCGAACTGCCGCCGAAGAGAAGACGGACCGTCAGGCAATTGTCGATGTTCAGGGCATCGGAACGGGTATCAATGATTTCCGCATGTCCTTCGTTCATTTTCAGTTCAGAATCGAATGCGGTGGACCGGTAATGGCGCCGGAAGCCGTTGAAGACGTCGTTCGGAATTTCGAGATTCAAACTCACCACCCGATGGATTGTCGCCTCTTTTTTCATGACACAGCGCTCCGCGACCAGAAGGGTTTTTCCGTCCGGCAGGGCTGCCGATGCGGTCAGATGTTCCGCAACGACGTAATGCTCCTCGACTTCTCCCATCGGCAGATGTTCCACCAGTTCAGTTTTCCCGGAATACAGGTACGCGCCCGGAAACGTTTTCTGCTCTCCTTTCCGATTATCCCCGGTGATATAGTTCCCGGTCAGGAATCCATTCAGATTTCCCTGCCATTCCGCAAGGTCGCTGCGGTTCAGCGGAACGCAGAGTCCGACGGGTCCCTGGGCTCCGGCTTTCGTCCATGAACGAACGGTGTTTCCTGTACGGATCATGGCAGCATCGTGGAAATCGTCCTCCCACTGCACGGTTTTGTGGTCCGCCTGCTCCGCAGGCTGAGGGAGCGCGAACTTGCGCCGCCAGTAAGCACCGTAGGAGAGGGAAAGGATATGATCCGATTCCAGACGGCAGAAATAGTAGTAGCTTGTTTTGCGGATGTTGTCCAGACGCTTTGTATAACAGGCTCCGTCGCCGTTGTATTCCATCTCCTGCCGGACGATGTTCAGCCAGTTCTGTTCGAAT
>CALXMJ010000267.1 GCA_944389445.1 uncultured Victivallales bacterium
GATTGCCGGAACATTCGATGATCTTGTCGGCCTTTTTGCCGTTGGTGATGTCCAGAAGCATGCGGATTCCCTCCTCGCCCGTGGGCAGGACATGATCCACATAATGAGCGGCGATCGAACGGCGGAACTCATTGGGTTCCACGCAGATCAGCGTGGCGGTCGGGCATTTGATCCGAAGAATCTGCATGGCGCTTGTCCCGACCATTCCCGCGCCGAAAACGATGATCGTGTCGTGTTCCCGGAATGAAAAGTTTTCGATGCCTTTCAGGGGAACGCAGGCAAGATAGGCAAGAACGGCGTCGGTGTCGGAGACGTTGTCCGGGACCTTCTCAAAGGGATCCCCCGCTCCGCCGGCATTGGCGGAATCCTTGTGGACGAGCAGGGTGCCGCCGCCCCACGCGGAACAGCAGTCCATGTATTTGCGGCACTCGTTGATCATGACGCGGTCGCCCTTTTTGAGTCCGGGTGCATAGGCGCCTTCCTCCAGGATCACGCCCATGTTCTCATAGCCGGGAACAAGCGGATACCAGCACTGTTCCGGATGCTGGAGACCGTGATAGGTCTTCATGTCGGTCCCTGTGCTGATGGCGCTCATTCTGGTTTTTGCGACGACGGTGTCTTCCCGTTTCGGCGTCAGCGTCACTTCCCGGAAAGCCGCTTCCATGGGACGCTCGATTACCACACTCAATGTCTTTGTCATGACCGATTCCTCCTGTAAGGTTGGATTTACTATGGTTTTAGTATATATCCCGACTGCCGAAGATGCAAGAGGAAAACAAGAAAAAAATGCTATTTTCCTGTTTTCTCATTCCATGCATACAGGACGGGAAAGAGCGAGCTGTTCATTCCACGGAAAAGACAGAGGGAATACAGGAGGATACGATACGCCGATCGGAGGGATTCACAATTTTCCGGATCAGAAGTTCCGCGGCCTTTTCCCCGCAAAGCTGACGATCGCTCCGGATTGTCGGATAGGAAAAGGGAAGACCGGTTCTTACTCCGTCGCAACCGCAGATCATCACTTTTCCCGGGACAGGGATTCCAGCCTCTTCCAGAGCGCGCGCCACTCCCGGGATCATGTGATCGCCGGAGACCAGAACCGCGTCGGGAATCGAACGGGAGAGAATGCTCTTCATTGCCGAATAGCCGTTTTCCGCCAGCAGCCGGACGTTTTCAATCAGGTCCGGATCAATCTGATGATACCGCTGCACGGCATCCAGATAGTGCTGGAAACGGTTCGCCAGACGGGAATTCGTATAACTGCATGTGACTCCTATGAATCCGATCCGCTCAGCCCCGCGTGCGATCAGATAATCAATTGCCTCGTGGATAGCCATGCCGTCGTCGATGGAAACGGAAAGCACGCTCGGTTCATCCACCGGGTCCGCGACGGAAACGAAGGGAACCCCCGTTTCCGTTTGCAGCAGCTTAATCAGGCGCTTCTCGCTGACTCCGAGCAGCAGTTTTCCGGCGGATTCGCAGAATGTGAAACCGTTCAGATTCAGAATTCCCTCGGAGTCCGTTTCCAGCATGCTCAGAACCGGACGGTAACCATTCTCCGATAAAGTCTTCACTACACCGGACCAGATCTCCCCCCAGAACGGATGCGAGGAAACCGTGGCGTATCCCTCGAACAGCACCTCCACCATCCGTGCGCCGTCGATGTTCACCGGAGTTCGAATGAAAGTGCCGCATCCTTTCTTCCGGAACAGAATGCCGTCCGCTACAAGCTGATTGAGCGCTTTGTTGATTGTCTTGAAATTGACGTTGAATTCTTCCGCAAGCTCCTGGGAAAGCGGCAGTTTCTCTTCATATACCCCTTCCCGGATTCTCCGGAGAAGCTCCTCCACAATTTTTCCCTGTTTATATTCCGGCATAACGCGGCAATTCCATTTGTTTTTTTTTGAAGTTAAGTTATAGTTATACCATAACGAGAAATCTTCAATAGTCAAGGTATGGTTTATGTTTTTCCCGGAAATCGTTTCCATGCACTTCCAGCTGACCGGACGCTGCAATCTGAAATGCGTCTTCTGCGGACAGCAGAACGGGATGTTTTCCGGCAGCCACCGGGAGGAGCTTCCCTATGAGAAATGGATCTCTCTGGCAGAAGAGATGCGGAATCACGGTTCGCGTCCGGAGATCATCCTCTGGGGAGGGGAACCGCTCCTGTATCCCCGTTTCGATGAACTGGCGGAACATCTCCGCCGGATGGGATTCGAACTCGGAATCGTGACAAACGGCACCCTCGCGGACCGCCATGCGGATATTTTAAACAACGACTTCAAAACCATTTACATTTCCCTGGACGGAAATGCCGAATACCACAACCGCATCCGCGGAAAAGGAGTCTTTGAAAAAGTCAGCGACAATCTGGAATTGCTGAAAAAACGGAAAGGGCATCTGGTCTTTCTCTGCACTCTCGCGGACGAAAACGCCTCCGCCGCGCCTGAAATTGCCGCTTTTCTCGCGGAACGCAGTCCCGATAAAATCATTTTTCAGCGGCTCATGTACTTTTCCTCACAGGAAATCGCGGAGTACCGGAAGTGGCTGAATACCACCTTTCAGACAGATGATCCCTCCATTGAGGTATGGAAACGCGACGACGATGCCGAATACCGGGCGGTCATGGAACATGCTCTTTCGAAACTCCGGAGGAACATGGAAGCAGGGTGTTATCCATGCAGAATCGAAATCAGCACTCATCTTGCCGAAGGCGCACCCTGCCTCGCTCCTTTCAGGCGGATTCACGTCAAATACAACGGCGACCTGCTTTTCTGCACGGACTTTTACGGATTCACCGCCGGAAATGTCATGCGGAACTCCATCGGGGAGCTCTTTCTCGGACGGCGCGCGGAGCTCTTCCGGCGGGAAATCGAAGCCGGCAGAAATCCTCTCTGCCGGCACTGTTCCTGGCGGAGCAACCGCTCGTTCCATCTCGACTGATTTTGCCGGAAAGGAACGGCGCCGGAGAGAACAGCCCTCCGACGCAGACATTCGCGGAAGCTCTGAGATCATGCTGTCGCGGCGGCATCATCCGGATATTCTTTTCCGAGCAGTTCCAGAAGCACGTCATTCACAGTAAGCATGCCGACCGTTTTCCCCTGAGCATCCCGAACCATAAGCAGTTTGGAATCGAATTTCAGGACGTTTTCGATCAGCTCCAGCTGCGGGATGCGGATGCTGATGAATGTCACCGGCTTGATGGAACGGTGCCAGTCCTGGTTGTTGAACAGGAGATCCTTGACGTTCAGCGAACCGATGATGCAGCTGCCATCCCCTTTGCGGCAGACCGGATAACGGGTATGCAGATTTTTCTGAATCAGTTCCAAAATCTGCGCCCTGGAATAGGACTCCGGAATGATGCAGACCTCGGAAAACGGCTGCATAAGTTCTTCGATGGTTCTCTTGCCGAGGGTCGGCGCATTGCGGATGATCTGCTCCTGTGTCTGCGAGATCTGTTTCGTCTGGCGCGCCATGGTGGCGAGCGCACGGATCTCCGTCAGAGCGGCGGCCTCCTCATCCTGCCCGTGCCGGACGGCGAAGGGGCGATTGATGAAGTGAACCAGCCAGATCAGAGGTCTCATCATTGAAATCAGAAGATTCAGCGCCGGCGCCGTCGTCCGGACAACTGGTGCGTTGAACCGGACTCCGAGCGTTTTCGGCAGTATCTCCGTATACTGCACCATGACCAGCGTGAAAATCAGGGAGAACAGCCAGATGTGGGAACTGCCGAACAGTTTGTCGAACTGCGCGCCCGCGATCGAGGCTCCGAATGTATGTGCCGCCGTGTTGAGAATCAGAATCACGGCAATCGGTTTTTCTATATCCTGCTTGAATTTGTTGCAGAGACGCCCGATCAGCGGGGATTTCTCCGAAATCATGGCGATCTTGCTCGGGGTAATGCTCAAAAGAGCGGCTTCCATAATGGAACATAAAAACGACACGCCGAGAGCTACGGCAATGCTGATGATAAAAGTAGTCATATAAAAGGTGAAAATCTTTCCTTGTTGTTTCCGGTTGCTGAGAATGAGAAAAAAGAAAGAAGATTCGTCAGCAGCGCAGAATCACACGATCTACCGGAAGATCCGCCGGAAGGGAGCCGGTATGCTGAATGAATTTAAATTTGACGGGAAAACGGACCAGCTCAAAAAGCGTTCCGTCTGTTTTCTCGGAAATGGTAATCGAATGCACCGCGACCGCTGTCGCCTGAGATTGGAATTCCTCTTCCACAATCAGGTGAATTCCCGCTTCGCTTTCGAACAGAAGGGGATTTTCAAAAAAAAGCGCAGCTCCACTGTCCGGGGAGAACGTCGCGCTCAAAATCCCCAGACCAAGCAGAAGGGTGAAACATAATCGATATAAGTCATCAGTATCCATAGTGCAGCTATACTATACCGGGCTTTTTCCTGAATGCAAGCGCAAATTCCCGAAAGGAAGGAAAAATTTTCCGGAGAAGAGCGGATAAAGGGCCTGCCGGTTTTCTATTCCTGACGACTCAGGCGGGAAAATCATCCCGTATTGCCGAGTTCATTTTTTCCGGGACTGTTCCGCAAGAGCCTTTTCCAGTTCCCGGATGATGGCATCCGCAAATAATTGATAAGTTGCGCCGTCCCAGTGAACGGTGTCAGCCCATCCCTTCCGGACCGTCCCCATCCGGGAAACGGCGATTGCGTACAGATCCACCTCCGGGATGCCCCGCTTTTTCATAACCCCGTCCACAATCCGGTTGTATTTGACGACCCGGTCGTTTGCGGGATTCTCCAGAACGGGTGTTCCGTCCGGCTGATTGTTCCGGACAGGCGTGCATCGTACCCAGATGAATTTTGTCTTTGGGAAATTCTTCTGGAGGAAGGCCGTCATTTCCATCATGTTCGGCTCGAGAGATTCCTCCGGACAGCGCCATGCCTGATTCAGATTCCACATGTGCAGAGTCATTGCATTCCAGGAGACCACATCGTAGGGGCCGTGGGAGAAAACGCCGCGCCATCCGCGCTTCGGATCGGAGTTTTCCCCTTTGACCGCATCCTTTCCGAACCAGGTTCCCCCGACCCAGTAATCCACATAGGCTTTCCCTTCGAAATGTTTCGTGATATAGCTGCGGTATCCCATCGAGATGGAGTCGCCCACGACGAGGATCCGGGGCAGCGACGGATCTTTCACATCGGCCCTCTGAATGGTGTACTGATCGCCCGTGCAGGTGCGCATCCGGCTGACGTTCGGATCGAATCCCTTCGGGAAGATCGCCTCCTTGTAAATCTTCAGATTGCGCAGCTGGTACGGTTTGACCGCCTGTTTCTTGACTTCTCCGAACCGGATCGGTTTGCCGGAGGGTTTGACCGTGTCGGCAAGGATCAGAAGGAGTCCATCGCGGAAGACCTGGAGTTTCCGGTCCTTGACAACGAAGGTGTAGCGATAGAAGCGTTTCGCATCCGGAAGAAAGTTGCGGTATTCAATACGTCCGTCGTTCAGATGAAGCCAGATTGCATTGTAGGAAGGCGGGTAGTACCGGAGACGAATGCCGGTCCGCTTCTCCGGATCGGAAAAGTCCATCCAGATCAGATGATCCCTGTCCCTGCCGTCCGCCCGGGGATCGCGTTTTATTTCGAATTCTATTGTGTAATCCTTCTGGTCTCCGAGAACGGATACGGGAATGGTAAAGGCATTTGTTCCATTGAGTTCAACCGTGCCGTTTGCCGCATTGATTCCCGTGCCTTCCGGCGAGAAGGTCTGTTTTCCGAGCTGCCAGACAGCCTGTTCCTCTGCTCCGAGGAGGAACAACAGGGAAAACACCGCCGAGATCCATACCGTTTTTTTCATAAGGTTCAATCCTTTTCCATTTTGTTGAATCCGCCAAAAAGAAACTGCTTTTCCATTTACCGGAGTATAGCATATTCTTGAAAAGAAAACAATGCTGAAAATGACCAAATTCATGTCATTTCTGACCGGAATCTCAATCGGCATTCCCGATCCGCCGGTACTGACTCGGTGTCACGCCGGTATATTTCTTGAAGATGCGGTAGAAAAAATATTTATTCTCGTAACCGCACTGCTCCGCAATTTCCTTGACGGAAAGTTTTGTCCGCCAGAGCAGATATTTCGCGCGCGAGATGCGGCGGAGGGAAATGTACTGCTTCGGCGGAACCCCGAAACTTCGGCGGAACAGGGAAGAGAAGTCGGCACGGGAAAGCTGTGTCAGGGAACCCAGCTCCGCAATGTTGATTTCGGAAGCAAGATTCCGGTCAATGTACTCAAGGACTTCGGCAAAACCGCCTTCCGAGGCAGTGTTCTGCGGAAGTTCATGCAGAGCCGATTCCAGAAACGGTGCAAGAAAGGCGAAGATGGTGTTCCGCACCCGGAGATCATCCGTCACCGTGCGGGCGGCGCGGATCTGACGAAAGATGTTTTCAAATTCGGACCGCATTTTCTTTGGATTCTCCAGCGGCAGAACCAGATGCGATTGAAACGCCGGTACCGTCCGGAGCTGTTTCGACAGAAAATGCAGCCAGTAATGATCCGAGGGCGTCATGGATTCGTAAGTGAAAGGCGTATGTGCCGGAACCAGATGGATGCTCCCCGGTTCCACCACAACCGATTCATTCATGTAGTTCAAGCGGAAAGCTCCTTTCACCGGCAGGTAAAGACGATAAAAATTGTCTCCGGTAAACGGTTTGTGCGAATTCCAGAGAACGACCTCTTTTCCGAACCCGATGTTGATCAGTTCCGCATCAAGCCCGCCGATAAAGCTGTGCCACGGAGAATAAATCCTGGCAAAAACGGTTTTTTCCATCTTCATCCTCCTGTCCGGAAAAACAATGCCGTTCATCCCCTCTGCAGGAAATCCGGACCCGGGAACATGTTTCCTGATTCTTTTTACAAAAAGTGCACTCTTTTCTACAATAACTCCATTTACTTTTTTTTCAAATTATGGTATAATATTTCCCGAAAACCATGGTTTCAATCGAAGGGAAAAGAAGAATGGCAGGAAACGCGGTTCAGGCTTTTTGCGACAGAAAGTTCGGCATGTTCATACACTGGGGGCTCTATGCGCTCCCGGGCGGAAGATACAACGGGAAAACAATGGACTGCATCGGCGAATGGTTTCAGTCCTGTTTCCGGATGCCAAACGAGGAGTATGCGAAATTCGCTTCGAAGTTCAATCCCGTGAAATTCAACGCGGATGAATGGATCCGCAAGGCTGCGGATGCCGGAATCAAATACATCGTCTTCACGACCAAGCATCACGACGGTTTCTGCATGTACGATACGAAGGTTTCCGACTACAACATCGTGAAAATGACTCCGTTCGGGCGCGATCCGCTCCGGGAACTCGCCGAAGCATGCCGGAAGTACAACGTCAAACTCGGAGTCTACTACTCCCACAATCTGGACTGGCACGAACCCGACGGCGGCGACCCGGGTAAGGAACTCGGACTCAACTGCGGCTTTATGTCCTGGGGCAACGACTGGGATTTCCCGGACCGCTCCAAAAAGGATTTCTCCCGCTACTTCTACGGGAAAGTCATTCCGCAGGTTACAGAGCTCCTTACCAATTACGGGGAGATCTGCGAACTCTGGTGCGACTGCCCGATGAACATCAAACCGGAATTCAGCCGTGCGCTCCGCGATCTTGTCAAGAAACTTCAGCCGGACTGCATGATCAACGCCCGCATCGGAAACGGATGCAACGATTTTCAGGGCCTCGGCGACAATCAGCTTCTTCACAGCAGGAGCCGTCTTCCCGTGGAATCGCCCGGCACGCTCAACAATACCTGGGGATTTAAATACGACGATCACGACTGGAAACCTGCGGCAAAAGTCATTGAACAGCTGGTTTCTCTGACGGAAAAGAACGCGAACTATCTCCTGAATGTCGGACCCACCGCACTCGGCGAGTTCACTCCCGAGACGGACCGCATCTTCGCTGAAATCGCGGAATGGATGCACGGCAAGGAGGATGCGATTTTTGCCACCCGGCCGACTCCCTTCCCGCAGGAACTCGATTTTGCCTACTGCACCCGGAAAGGAAATAAATTGAATTTCTTCCTGCGGAAAACGCCATCCGAACTCAAACTGGACGGCATCCGGAACCGGGTGGTCCGGGCGGACGTCGAATTCCGGCAGGATGGCGAGACGGTCTCGCTGAAACTCCCGGATCTTTCCGGCAGGACTCTTCCGCTGATCTCTCTGGAATTCGACGGGGAACCGCAGATTCGTCAGGAGCTGATGCCGCAGAACGGAACGCTTCTTCTTTCCGCAGCCTCCGCAAAAATCGTGGAAGGAAAAGAGACAAAAACATCCGCGGGAATTGAAGTCGATGAAGCGGCGATTGTACACGAAGTGACAAATCATGCGAAAATCGACCGCGACGGCACCCTCTGCGACTGGAACAATCCCTCCGATACCCTCGAATGGGATATTTTCTTCCCCGAGGTCGGCGATTATGCTCTTTCGGCGATTACGCAGACCCGCTGGAAAAAACAGCCGTGGAGCGGGGACCGGTCCCTCGTCCTGAACTGGAACGGGGAAACTGTCGGCGTGGAAGAACTGCTTCCGGAAACGAACTTCCCGAGTCCGTATTTCACGAAAAAACAGTCGCCGGTCGGGGTGTTGCATATCCCCGCGGAAGGACGGGGAAAGCTGATTCTCCAATCTCCCGAAATCCGTTCGGAAGATGCCGGGAAAATCAATTTGAATTCCATTCGCATGGATCGGCTGTGAAAAAACGGGATGGAGAGCGGAGAGAGTTCTCCGCCTCCGTTTCCGAAGAGAGGATATACAGAAAGGAATCTACTGCAATGGCAGAGCGTTACGAAGGAAAATCTTGTGCGAAGAAACCTGTTTCAGCGGCAGGGTATTTCACATTGATCGAGCTGCTGGTGGTGATTGCTGTCATAGCCGTGCTGACGGCGCTTCTGCTTCCGGCGCTGAACTCGGCAAGGGAGACTGCGCGTCTGATTTCCTGCTCGAACAATCTGCGTGCTCTGGGAGTGGCAAGTATCCAGTATTCCAATACATACGACGATTGGCTTCTGCCTTCCGGATTCGATCGGATCGACGACAATCGGTTCAGCAAATGGATCGGCCTTCTCTGCGATGTTTCGGAAGCGACCAACAACAATTACACTCTCTGGAACAGCCGGGAGAGCTCCTACGGGGTCACATGGGGGATCAATCTGCCGTACAAAAAGGGGCAGTTCAGCTGTCCGAGCGAGGAAAAACCGCTGAACTGGACGATGTCCTCTCCGCTGATCTCGCGCTGGACTCATTATCACATCAATCTTTTTCTGCATGGGGGATACTGTTCCAGCGGTGCGGTCGTGCCATTCCGGAAGACCTCGCAGGTGGCAATGCCGGGAAGCGCCATGTCTCTGACCGAAGGCGTTTCCCGCGGAGGCTATCAGTTCGTCACGTTTCAGGGATACGAGGCAATCAAACTGAGCCGTCACGATCCCAAAAGCGGAAATGGACGCGTCAACATGCTCTTTTTCGACGGTCATATCGCACGGATGGGACTTGCAGAGATTCAAGCGGTTAAAAGTTATTCCGGAGTGCTCAATGCACAGGGCATTTTCAAAGCCGGATTCAAAGAATTGTAACAGTCAGAACACCATTCAGAAAGGAATCGAATTCATGAAAAGAAAAAGCTTTATCCGTGGAAAGGGAATCCATTTTACGCTGATAGAACTCCTCATCGTAATTGCGATTATCGCGATCCTGGCGAGTCTTCTTCTGCCCGCGCTGAACTCGGCAAGGGACAGCGCACTCTCCATCGCCTGCACCAACAATTTGAAGACGCTCGGCATTGCGCTGAATCAGTATACGCTCAATTTCGACGATTACCTGATTCCCATCTATAATATTCCCGGAGAAGTACCGAATGAGAGCAACAAGTATGCTTACTGGGTCGGAATTCTCTGCGAACTGCCCAATCCTTTTCATGATCCGGATGCCTTCGTCCGCTCTCCGACGTACGGGCTCATGTGGGGGCAGAATTATAAACCGCACCCGCCGAAAGGGGATTTTTCCTGTCCCGCGGCGGAATTTGGAGTCCAGTGGGGAGGAGACTTCTTCTGGTCGCATTATCAATTGAATCATCCGCTGCACGGCGGCAGTTTCAACAACGAGGATTACTATAAACTGCCATTCTATAAAAGTTCACGGATCAGAACCCCTTCCATCACGATTTCCCTTGCGGAACGGGAAAAAAATGCGATGACCAAAAGCTGGCCGGCATTTTTATCCTACGAGACGGCGACCTCCTTGAACTATGACCGTCACGGCGCAAAATCCGGGAAAGGACGAGCCAACATTCTATATTCCGACGGACATACCGGCTCCCTGACAAAAGGCGCCGCAATGGCAATCAAAGCGGAAAACAACCAGAATACCATTTTTCAGGTGGGATTTCATTATCAATAATTCAATTTGTTTCACATAAAACAAGACAAAGGAGTCTCTTCGCATGAAAATTCAAACAGGAATCCTCTTTTTGAGCATAGGACTACTGGCGGCGGAAAAACTGCCCATCCCGGCGGGAAAAGCCGGACTTCCGAAATCCTCCGCTGCCGCGCAAAAAACGGAACAGTTCGTTCCGGTTATGGAAGGAAACAGCATCTCGGCGGGAAGCAAAAAAATTCAGCTGGTCAACAATTTTCAGATCACCATTACGGAAAGCGGACGCACGCTCGCGGAAACGGCCTATGTCTTTACGCTCACCGACAAGAAGACCGGAAAAACCACATGGCACTCACTTGGAACCCGGCGTCCCGGCATGTACAAAACCGAATCGAACGGAAACAAACGCATTTTCGAGCAGAAATTCTCCATCGGCAACTATACCTGGGACTTTGCCCGGCAGGAGACCGAACTTCTCCCGAACGGACTGGTACAGGTCACCTTCACCTGGAAGAATCCTGATCCGGAAAAGTATCTTCTGAAACAGCACGGACTTTTCTTCAATATCCCCTATTCCGTCGGTGGAGGAAAACGGATTGTCTGCGACGGGAAAACGCATACGCTTCCGAACACTCCGGTCAACTACATCACAGATGGATCCGGAAACAAACCCCATTCGATTCAGTTTTTCCCGGAGGACCCGGCACGAACTTTCACAATCTCCGGAGAAGCGGGGAATCTTGCGGGGATCTCCTGTTTCGCCCTGAAAGACACTCTGCGGTTCGACCTGAAGGAGAACCGGAAGGAAAACAGACTGATCTTCACGATCGACATTCGCAAAGGGATTCGCCAGAGCAAATCCGATTCCATGCGCGGAAATGTCGATTTCCGCGCTGTGGACAATCTCGACATGCCGGACAATTCCAGCCGGAATCTCATTGCCAATCCCTCGTTTGAACAGGGGCTTCTCGGCTACTTTGTCTTCTCCGGAGGAAGGGGGTATAATTACAGCAAAGAGAAATGGGAGACCCCGATGTTCGCTCTGGACAAAAAGGAACATCGTTTCGGCTCCAGTTCTCTCCGGATCACCACCTTTTTCGCTCATGACAAACGCGATGACTACCGGAATCTGCGAACCGCGGTCAATCTTTCCACTCAGCATACCGCCGTTGCGCCCGGAATCTATACTCTGAGTTTCTACATGAAGGGATCGCATCCCGGCGAACAGACCTTCAACATCTGGGTTTCTCCCTACAACTACGGTCCGTACAATCACTGGCTTGCAGTCAAAAACGGAAGGCTCTCCCTGCCGGTTACAAAGGAGTGGAGACGATATGTGACAACGTTCCGGATCGAATCGACCATGCCGCTGAGCGTGCGGTTCAATGCGGTCAGTTCGCAGAAACGCGGATTTGTCTGGCTCGACGGCATTCAGGTGGAAAAAGGAGAGAAGATGACCGATTTCGACGTGAAGCCGGTGGAAGCCCGGCTGGTCACCTCCGACCCTGATAATTTCGTCTCCGCTTCCGCCCCTCTGGATGCAAAACTGGAGATCCAGTCCGTTCCGAATTCAACCGGGAAAGGAGTCACCACGATCC
>CALXMJ010000268.1 GCA_944389445.1 uncultured Victivallales bacterium
CCCAGCCCCTTCAAAAATGATATCCAATCCGTCCGATTCTCCAGGGAAACCTGTTCCCATCCCGGTGCGCAAGCGATTTTTGAACGGGAGGCGACAATACGGAGCGGCTCTTTCACATCGTTTCCGTCTCCGTCACGCACGGTCAGACGCGGGGAATCGGCACGAAAGGTCCCGGCGCCCACCATGACCGCATCGGCCCAGCGGCGCAGCTCCTGAACCCGCTGCCGCGCAGCCGGTCCGGTAATCCATTGAGAATTTCCCGTTTCCGTGGCGATCCGGCCATCCAGAGTCAGCGCGAGTTTCAGCAGGACAAAGGGGGTGCCGGTCGTAATCCATTTGAAAAAGGCCTCGTTCAGCCTGCGGCAAGCGGTTTCCTCCACACCGGAAACGACCTCAATCCCCTTCGAACGCAACAGGTCAATTCCCGCCCCGGCATGTCGGGGATTCGGATCGGTGCAGCCGATCACGACACGGGCGAATCCATGCTGAACAATGGCATCCGTACAAGGAGGAGTCCGCCCCCAGGAAGAACACGGCTCCAGAGTGACATAAAGAGTTGAACCGGCAAGCTCCGCGTCTCCGGCGGAACGGATTGCCTCGATCTCCGCGTGGGGCGCACCCGCCTTCGTGTGATAACCTTCCCCAAGGACGGCGCCGTCCTTCACGATCACCGCGCCGACCACCGGATTCGGAGTCGTGCAGCCGATCGCTTTCCGCGCAAGTTCAAGCGCTCTGCGCATGTAAAGAGAATCCATCGTCATCGGGCTGCCCTCGGATTGATGTACATAGTTCTGGTGGTGATGGTCCATGCGTCTTCATAAGGCATGGTTTTGAATTCATGCGCGGCACCCCAGGAATCGGAATAGATCACTTGACCTGTTTTGTCATTGTATCCGATAATCAGGCGCATGTGGCCGCCGGCGGCCTGAGGCGCCGAACGGTCCGGAATAATGCCGAGAACGACACACCAGACAAGCGGAAGGCCCTTGTCTACACGTTCATGAATATCTCGCTTGAATTCGCGAAATTCCCGCTGTTCATATTTCATCTTGTAGGCACGGAAGACCGGGAGCTCCATCTGAGCGAAGGTTTTGTCGAGATACACATACTCGCTGTCGGCGACAAGACGGATTTTCTTCCGTTTCATCCGCTTTGCAGTGGAATTGTAGCGCTGGACAATTTTTTCCAGATCACGGATGGAATCCACATCGGAAACATAACGTTTTTTCAGAGTAATTCCGAATTTGGAACCGGCCTTGCGCAACGCCTCCGCCATCGCGTCGATCGAGGTTCCGCGCCGGGCGTCCGTTCCGGTAATCTGAGCAATCGCGTGCTGGTTGACTCCGGCGCAGCCATAGTATTTCAGGACACGTTCCGCAACAGCGGCGGCACAGTAGCCTTTCATTCCCTGGTCGACCATCGGAATGCCATCAATCCAGACATTGCCTTTCTCATCTTTTTTGACATTTTCCAGCAGATCCTGCTTCGATTCGATTTTCGAGCGGTCGACCGTTGTCAAAGCTCTGCGGCGGGGGTCGTCCTTCGGATTGAAAGGCTCGATCTCCAGCTGAAGATATTCCGGCTGTTTTTCCCGTTTGGAATGTCCGCTGATGCTCCATTTCATCGTATAGGCGAACCCTTCCTTGACCCAGACGATGGCCCGAACCATCATGGCGGAAGCAAGACGCCCTTTCAATTCCGTCCCTTTTTCCCCCGTCGTTTTTTCGATGACGTTCCGGAAATCCGCCACCAGGGATTCAAATTTCTCAAGTTCCATCGGCCCCGCATCGCCGCGGTTGTAAACGGAGAGATAAAAACGTACCAGTTTCTCCTCCTGGAAAGTCGCTATCGCCTCATAAACTCGAAAACCGAGGAAAGTCAGACGCGGCGAATTCAGATATGCCGGATAGCGGGCGGTATCCTTCTGCGAAGAGGTCCATTTGAAGAAAAGCCGGTTCTTTTTCAGGAAATCATCCGGTTTCTCCTGGAAGACGGAACAGTCGGGACCAATGATCGCCCCCATGTCAGAATTCGCGGCGGACGACCCAGCGCAGAAGAGGACAAGGACCAGCAGCAACCACCCGACCATTTTCGACATAAAAGGACCTCCCGAAAACTATTTATGATTTTTTCAGATCAAAAACGGCATCGGCATAATGAACCGGATCGAATGGCTGAAGATCATCCGGCTGTTCGCCGAGTCCGACAAAAAGAACCGGCAGTTTGAATTCCGTCTGAATCTGCACGGCCGCTCCGCCCTTCCCTGTGCCGTCGAGTTTGGTCAGGACAAGAGCGCTGGCGCCCGAGAGCGCAGCAAATTCCCGCGCCTGCGCAACGGCATTCTGTCCAATGCTGGCATCAATGGTCAGAAGAGTTTCCTGCGGGCCGTCCGGCTGAAGTTTGGCGATAATGCGCCGCATTTTTGCAAGTTCATCCATGAGGCCCTTCTGATTGTGCTGACGTCCGGCGGTGTCAATAATCAGGACATCCGATTTCCGAGCCAGCGCAGACTGCACCGCATCAAATGCCACGGCAGCCGGATCGGCCCCCTGTTTTGAAGAAACCAGCTGCGCTCCGGTGCGCTCCGCCCAGAGGTTCAGCTGTTCCGCAGCAGCCGCGCGGAAGGTATCGCATGCGGCCAGAGTCACTTTTTTTCCATCCCTGGCAAAGAGATGGGCCAGTTTGCCGGCTGTGGTGGTCTTGCCGCTGCCGTTGACTCCGACCATGAGGATCGTCGTCAGTCCGTTCGGTGAGAGGTTCAGCGGACGCTGCCGGTCGCCGAACATTGCGACCAGATCCTCCGCCGCAATGGAAAGGATGTCGCTGGAACCGGAAATCAGTCCGCGCTGATAGCGGTCCCTGATGTCCTTTACGATCGCGGACGCGGCAGCAGGGCCGAAATCCGCTTCCAGGAGAGCATCCTCCAGACGCTTGAATGTACTGTCGTCCCACCGTTTGACATCGGTAAAGACGCTGGCAATCCCTCTGCTGATCGCAGTGGCGGTTTTCTGAAGACCTTTCTGAAATGTTGAAAACAAAGAAATCATGCTGTACTATCTGCTTCCCGGGCGCAATTTGGCGTCTGGCGGAAGAGAATCCTTGACGCCGTTCAAGATACCGTTGATGAAGACACCCGATTTTTCCGTTGCAAACGCCTTGGAAATTTCGATTGCCTCATCAATGCTGACGAGAGCCGGAATATCCGGACAATATTTCAATTCATAGATGGCGACCCGGATAATGTTCCGCTCCACCGCGGCGATTCTGGAAAGATCCCATTTTTCCGAGAAGGAAGCAATGGTCCCATCGATCTCCTGAAGATGAGCAATGATGCCGTCCACGATTTTTTCCGCATACGATCTTGCTTTTTTGAAAGTGCGGTCATCATCGGTGAGCTCGGCTTCGGCCGCCTGTTCCCAGAACATCTCCCGGGCGGCGGCATCCTCTTTCCCGTCCGACATGTCGTGCAGATAAAGATACTGCATCGCGAGTTCGCGTCCAAGACGCTTGAAGTGGGAATGAGCCGAAACTTTCTGCCGGGGCCTGTTGAAATTCGGATGATTCATGATGCGGATGCTCAGTTCTTCATTGCCTTGTTCAGATTTGCCATTTCAATCGCGGAAACGGTGACATCGAATCCGCGGTTGCCCGCCTTTGTGCCGCTGCGCTCGATTGCCTGTTCAATGTTTTCCGTGGTCAGGAGACCGTAAAGGACCGGAACACCGCTCTCGATGCCGAGCTGTCCGATTGCCTTGGAAACCTGACTGTTGATCTGCGCCGCGTGGGTTGTTGCGCCCTGTATCACCACGCCGAGAGCGATCACCGCGTCATAATTTCCGCGGGCAATGAACTTGGAAAGGGCAAACGGAAGTTCAAAACTACCGGGGACCCAGGCGACATCCACATTGGCGGGATCCCCGCCGTGCCGCACAAACGCGTCCAGTGCGCCGTCGAGCAGCTTGCTCACGAAAAATTCGTTGAACCGCGCACACGCGATTCCGATGCGAAGGCCTTTTGCATTCAGATCGCCTTCGAAAACCCGTCCGGGTGTTTTGCTCATGATTTTTCTCCCATCTGTCTGTTATTTGATTTTATCCAATTCCGTGTTCCGGAAGAGATGCCCCATGCGCTGTTTTTTGGTCGCAAGGTATTTCTCGTTGTATTTCTGGGGAATGATTTCAATCGGCACGCGTTCGTTGATTTTCAGTCCGTACCCGTCGATCCCCACGAGCTTTTTCGGATTGTTGGTCAGCAGGCGAACACCTTTGACGCCGAGGTCCAGAAGCATCTGCGCACCGATGCCGTATTCGCGGAGATCCGCGGGAAAACCGAGCCGTTCATTGGCTTCGATCGTGTCACAGCCCTGTTCCTGGAGTTTGTACGCTCTGATCTTGTTCGCAAGTCCGATGCCGCGCCCTTCCTGCCGCAGATAGATCAGAACGCCGCAGCCTTCGGCGGCAATCATGTCCATGGCGGCGTCGAGCTGTTCACCGCAGTCGCAGCGGCAGGAACCGAAGACATCTCCGGTCAGGCATTCGCTGTGAACACGGGTGAGAACGGATTCTTTTCCGGCGACATCTCCGCAGGTCAGAGCCAGATGGGTGGAGTTGTCCACAAGGGAACGATAGAGATGCAGTTTGAAATCGCCGTGCTTGTTCGGGAAATTCACGGTTTCAACGCGCTCCACCAGTTTCTCCGTTTTCCGGCGGTAAGCGACAATGTCCGCTACGGAACAGATTTTGAGATTATGTTTGTTTTTGAATTCCAGCAGAGAGTCGAGACGCGCCATTTTTCCGTCGTCGTTCATGATTTCGCAAATCACGCCGGCGGGCCGGAGTCCGGCAAGACGGGCCAGATCGACCGCGGCCTCGGTATGTCCGGTCCGCTGAAGAACCCCGCCCGGACGCGCGGCTATCGGGAAAGTATGCCCCGGATGCGCGAAATCGCTTGCTTTCATCTCCGGATTCAGCAGATCAAGCACGGTCTTCGCGCGATCGAATGCGGAAATGCCGGTTGTGGTTCCATGCTTGGAATCCACACTTTCCGTAAACGCGGTATGGAACATATCCGTGGAAGGAGGACGGCGGATTTCCAGTTCCTCCGCCCGTTTTTCCGTGATGGGAGCGCAGATCAGCCCGCGCGCATAGGTTGCCATGAACACGATGTGTTCCGGCGTGATTTTTTCCGCCGCGCAGACCAGATCACCTTCATTTTCACGGGATTCGTCATCGGTCACAATGACCATTTTCCCATTGCGGATGTCTTCGACCGCACTCTCGACGGAGTCAAACAGTTCACTCATTTTTGCGCCTCTTCTGTTTTTTGCGTTGCATTTGGTTCACAGAGCGTAAAGGCGCGCGCTTCCGCGTTTCTTTCATAAACAGCATCGCGTACGACCCTCTCCCTTCCAGACTTTACTGTCGGCTACGGAATCACACCGTATCAACCGCTCCCGCGGCTCGCGGACTTTTACCGCCGGTCGGGAATCATTCCTTCTCATTCCAAGGGAAAGAACTCACCCTGCCCCGAAGATCGCTCTTGTTTTCATTCTGTAATGTACACCGTATTGCGCGGTTATTCAAATATAATTTGATGGAAATAACACACTTCCCTGCCGGGAAAATGCGGAGCGGCGATTCCGCAATGCCGCAACTCCCCGCTTTCGGCAGATTTTCCCGCGGGGAAAATCTCCTGCTGAATCCGGCGCCATGCTCTTTCTCATGATTCACATGGTTCGGATTTGAAAGTTTTTAAAATTATTTGCGTTTCTTCTTGAACTTTCCGCAATCTGAGATTATACTTACTGTGAAGCAACTCACAAAGACATTATTCAACATGGTTTGAGAAGAGAAAATGAAACTGACGAAAAACATTCCCGCCAGGACAATCGAACGCATGGTTTTGTACAAGAGACTCCTGTCGGATCTCCTTTCCAAAGGACAAAAAACACTTTTTTCACACCAGCTTGCGGCACTGGCGCACAACACACCAGCCCAGGTCCGGCGCGACATCATGACGATCGGTCACGAAGGCAGTCCCCACAAGGGCTACGACATTGCCAGTCTCATTACAAGGATCACGGCGATTCTCGACGGTTCCAAAGATCGTTCCATCGCGCTGGTGGGAGTGGGAAATCTCGGACGGGCAATTCTCTCCTACTTCACCTACCGCCATCCCGGACTCACCATCGTAGCGGCGTTCGATACCGACGACAGCAAGGTGGACCGCGTCATTTCCGGCTGCCGCTGCTATCATATCCGGGAGTTTGAGACCAAAGTCAGAGAGCTCGACATCAACGTCGGCATCATCACGGTTCCCGCCACACAGGCGCAGAATGTCACGGACATGATGGTGGCCGCGGGCATTCGCGGCATCCTGAATTTCGCCCCGGTTCCGTTGAAAGTGCCGGATACGGTGTGCGCAGACCGCATCGACATCGCCAGTTCACTCGAAAAACTCGCCTATTTTGCGGACCATCTCAAACAGCACGAATGAGATCCCCGGAACGCGTGAAAGGAACGCCGGATGAACAACGACAGTCTGGATGAAATACTTGACCGCTACCCGCCATCGCGGGAACATCTGATTTCCATCCTTCAGGACGTTCAGGATCAAAATGGATATCTTTCCCGGGACGCGATCGTCCGCATTGCGGAACGGCTGAAAATGGCGACCGCTAAAATCTACGGAGTCGCGACATTTTACAATCAGTTCCGCTTTCAATCCTCGGGGAAATACCACATCATGCTCTGCCGCGGAACGGCATGCCACGTGAAAGGATC
>CALXMJ010000269.1 GCA_944389445.1 uncultured Victivallales bacterium
GTCATCCCAGGCCGTCGTGTGCAGGAACATCAGACGCGCCGCCTTGAATCCGAGACGGATCGGCCGGCTAACCTCTTTGAATTTCAGATCCGGATTTTTTGCGACCACCACGCAGCTTCGTCCGCCATTTTTCGCCGGATCAACGATCCGGAAGAGCGTTCCTGCGAATCTCTGTGTTCCGACCGGGAACGGATGCAGATCGTTTTCCGGTCCCTGATCGCTCCATCCCCCTTTTCCGTCTCCGGCGACCGGATCGGCAAATCCCATGTTCGCGCTTTCCGCAAGAGAGACCGGGCGGGCGTCCGCATCCGCGATCCGGGTGGCACGGAGCGGAGGAAATCCCTGGAATTCCGAGGCATTTTTCCTTGTCGCATCATCCAGCATCATCTCCAGCAGATTGCGGCACAGACGGGCCGCGGCGGGATCCTTCCGGAAATTCTCCGTCACCTCGGCCTGCGAGAAGAGCACATCTCCCTTTCCGAGCCTCAGATGAGCCAGAACCATGCCAAACTGACTGACTCCCCATCCGGCCGTGTTTCCCCCCGCGGCAATCGCCGCCCGGGAGACCGGAAGAATGTAGGTGCGGTAGAGACACTGATCTTTCGAATTCCAGAGGAAGAAGTCGTGCTGATCCATTCCCTTCACGGCCGGGTGACGGAAACGGAGCTCTTCCGAAAACTGTCCCGGTCCCGCGATTGCATATTCCAGCTCGGAAAGGAAGGGCATCCGTCCGCTGAACTCCTGATCGAACACAAGAAGTCTTCCGCCGTTTTCCACATAGGAGCGAATGGCGTCTCCCTGCGTCTGGACGGCACTTGCGGAGACGGAGTTGTTCCCGAGAATCAGAAGATCGTAGCGGGAAAGATCGCGGAACTCTTCAATCGTCTCCGCCCGGATTCCGAGCTGTTTCAGAATCTTCTGCGTGCTGTAGGGCTTCAGACTCCCGAATACGCTGGACGCGTCGAACAGCGCAATTTTCTTCTCTGTCCGGATCGGAGCAAAGAGATTTTTCCCGTTTCGCAGTTTCAATTCCGCGAAGCGTTCGTTCTCCGCTCCCGCATTGGAGAGAACCCGCCAGGTCAGACGGTAGAATCCTTCCTCCGCAGGAAGATCAATCGAAAGAGGAATCGTTTTCTTCTCCCCGATCTTCATCTCCCCGAAAGAGAGCTCTTGTCTGCGAACCGTTTTTCCGTCCCGGACAAGCGCGACTTCCATCCGGACATTCGAACGGGGCGATTCATGATTGTTGACCACCCATGCGTTCGTGCGGAGCGCGGTTTCGGCAAACTGGTTCGGTGCAACATGTTCCAGACCGCCGACCATCGGCGCACAGATCTTCCGAAGTCCTTCCGCCGCCGCCAGATACTCAATCCGGATGTTCGAGAAATCGCCGAGCGTTTCCGGCAGAGAGATATAGGGATCCGCAAGCGCGGCATACCCGTCCACTTTCGGCCAGAGAGCGCGGGCGTATTCCAGGACTCGCTCGGTATAGATTCCGAAACCCTCCGAACGGCGGAACTTGTAGTTCTTCGCCCCCCAGTTGCGGATCCAGTAGAGGGAGAGATTGGCGGGTTCGGGATCTTTCTGTTTCATTTCATTGACACAGGCCAGATATTTATCCCAGTTCGGTTCGGAGTCATCATAGCGGTTCCAGATTCCGTCGTACCAGCTTTTCCAGTAGCGGTTGCCATCATAGACACACTCGCCGTTGACGATCGGAAAGCGGTCTTTGCCGAAAAGATTTTCCGCAGTCCGGATGAAATGGCGGTACATCATGCCGACGTAGGGAAGCGGATATTCATTTCCGGTTCCGGCATAGGCATGCGTATCGATATAATCGAACTTCTCGCCGCGGATCCGGTCCAGATTGGTGGCCTCCTGATAGACACGTCCGGAGGAGGGGGTCTGCGGAAGATTCTGCTTCTCCCACTTCCGAAAGAAATCGTAGATGTTGTTCATCATGTTGGAGACATAGCCGAAATCGCGGATCTCATTGCCGAAGCTGTGCAGGCAGAGCGACGGATTCGACCAGGTCAGAAACAGCCGATCCCGCAGATAGGTCTGGAATTCCGGAAGCAGATTGCCCTTTGCATCGCAGACATTCCGGTAGGAGTGCTTCGCAATCTCGTCGATTCTCCGGGAGTGTTCCAGACGGATGGACTTGTAATACAGTTCGTCGCTGGCAATGATTCCCAGTTCGTCCAGATGCTCGTACATGTTTCTTCCCAGCGCATAGGAGTTCAGTCGCAGGTAGTTGTGATTGAGATTGCGGAACGTTTCAAAGAACTTGTGTCCATAGCCGTTGACGTTCATCGCAAGGGCGTAGACATATCCATGTCTGGAGGGATTCAGAAGCGTCTGATTGAAACAGCGTCCGCGGAGAAACACCGGAACTCCGTTCAGTACGAAATTTCCATTTTTCACGCCGAATGTCCGTACTCCAAACCTTTGAACTCCAACGGTTTCCCCTTTTGTATTCCGGATCCGCACCCCGTAAAGAAACGGATCTTCCGCGGACCAGAGACGCGGAGAACGCAGAGTCGTTTTTCCGGAAACGAACCGCAGTCCCTCCCGGTCATACGGAGACCCGAATGCGATTTCCGAACACGCTTTTCCCGACTTCCATTCGAACACTTCCCCCTTCCATGCCCGCAAATCCGCCGGATTCCGCGATCCGGAAAGCAGACAGTCCACTTCAATCGTTTTGAGATCGGGCTTCGTCGTGACAAGAATCCGATCGGTCCACGCCGCCGGCTTGA
>CALXMJ010000270.1 GCA_944389445.1 uncultured Victivallales bacterium
CAGACATCGGTTTCCAGGCTGCCGTCAGGATGAATCGTATCGCCGTCGTTCCAGACCATTCCATAGACAAACCATACGTTTTTATATTTTGAAGTGGAAGGTCTTGAATTGCCGCACAGGAATGCGGTGTCCCAATAGGAAAGATCCCATACATAAGTCGAACTTCTCGTTTTCACACCAAGATATTTGATGAAATCCGGATTGTTCGCCCAGCGGCGGTTGATATTCGCTTCATCCCCCGGAACCGCCATGGTAAACGGCATCCACCAGTCTTCGTAATCGGAGGCATAACTGTGTCCGGCAGTTCCCATCTGCTTCAGCGCAGAGCTGCATTTTGCCTGAATACCGGCCTGCCTTGCATGGTTGAGAGCCGGAAGCAGAAGACCGGCAAGGATTGCAATGATTGCAACAACGACCAGAAGCTCTATCAGTGTGAAATTTCTTCTCTTCATTTTTACACTTTTTCCTTTCTGTATATTGGGAATGGAGTCAAAACACCGAAACATTGATTCTGTCTTGCGGCGATCTCCTCTCTGGAAATGAACTGGGAACGGATGGAAGTTCTCATGGGGAGTTCCCGGGAGGAAGATTCCAGTTTGTCGATGAGGAGATTCACTGCCATCCGGATCTGCTCTTTGGAATCGGTATAAATTCCTCCGGAGATTCTGTCGAGAGAAGGATACATGGTATAATCGTCATAGCCGACGATGATCTCCGGGCGGTAATCGGGATACCGTTCCAGCGCCGCCAGAAGCGGCGGAGCACCGTTGACAATCAAAGCGGTCTCCTTCTGACGGATGAACGACCTCACATACTGATCCGTCTGAAAATCATTCTGGGGAAGCGGCAGGGAATCGACATGAGCACTCCGGCAGGCAGCCGAAAACAGGTCCGGCCATTCCGAGCGGTCATAAAAAACGCCGCAGATGCGGGAGTGACCATGCGCCGCCAAAAAGGAAACGGCCTCATTCATCGCACCGCGACCGTCGACACAGACCGATGGGAAGTCGTTTGACGGACTCAGTCGGATAATGGGAATCCGACTCTGCCGGAAAAGCTCGTATGTTTTAGAATTTTCTTCCGGATGAATGCAGCAGATCAGGCCGTCGATCTGACGACTCAGCAGATTCCTGACGGCGTTTTCCTCCTCTTCCGGAACCCAGCGGGTCAATCCGAGAAGAAGCTGATATCCGAGTTTCGCGGCCTCTTCCAGAGCATCCTCCACCAGATTGGCAAAATAAGGATTTTTGATTCCTCCGCAGACAATGCCGATCGTTCTGGTTTTTCCATTCGAAAGCGCACGCGCGGTAAATGACGGTCTGTAATCCAGTTCCTTGACGGCAAGATCAATTCTGCTCTTTGTGCCAGCCGCGATTTTGCTGGAGAGCCTGTGATTGTTCAAGTACATTGAAACGAGGGACTTCGAAACTCCGACCCGCTTTGCAATATCGTTCAATGTCGCTCTCATAATTTCGCTTCTCTTACTTTAATTGAACCGGTTCAATTATTATTAATTATACGACATTTTCCGAAAAAAGCAATAGGATGAAATGAAAAAATCTGAAAAATTCTTCAGGAAAAAGATTAAATAAAAGGAATCGGCACTTGCTTTTTAGCCTGTTTTGCTGTAATTATAAAAGGTATTGAATTTTTCATCGAAGGAGCATATTTATGCCGAATATCGACGTTTTTTTGAACTTCATGCTGGAACAGAAGGCTTCCGACGTACATCTTTCCAGCGGGGCTCCGGCGGTTTACCGTATCGACGGAGAAATCATCTTCACGGAATCCGAGCCATTGACCAGCGATTACATTGAAGCGCTCGCCAATGAAATCATGCCGCAGCGCAACATCGACCAGTTTGCCGAATGCAACGATACCGACCTTGCGTATTCTCTGCCGAACGGAGACCGTTTCCGTGTCAATGTATTCCGGGACCTGAACGGCGTCGGCATCGTCGCCCGTGTGATTCCCGCGAACATTCTGACATTCGAACAGCTGAATCTGCCGCCGGTCATCGCCGATCTCTGCACCTTGAACAAGGGACTGGTCCTCGTGACAGGGCCGACCGGAAGCGGAAAGTCGACCACTCTGGCAGCGATGGTCGACTACATCAACCGAGTCCGGACAGACCATATCATCACGATTGAAGACCCGGTTGAGTTCGTGCATCACAACAAGAAGTGCCTGATCAATCACCGCGAAGTGGGCCGCCACACCAGGAGCTTCTCTTCCGCACTGCGAGCGGCTCTTCGTGAAGACCCGGATATCGTGCTCGTCGGAGAAATGCGAGACCTGGAGACCGTCGAAATCGCGCTGGAAACGGCGGAAACCGGTCACCTTGTGTTCGGAACGCTGCATACGACAACCGCCGCCAGTACCGCGGACCGTATCATTCAGCAGTTCCCGGCGAACCGTCAGGAACAGATCCGCGCGATGCTCGCGGGCTCCCTGAAAGGAATTGTCGCACAGACTCTCTGCAAACGAAAAGGGCGCGGACGTATCGCCGCACTGGAAATCCTGCTCGTGACAAACGCGGTCAGCAACCTGATCCGTGAAAACAAGATCTACATGATTGAATCCGTCATTCAGACCAGTCATAAGCTCGGCATGCGCAGTTTGAACGGATCGCTGCTGGATCTTGTCCTGCGCGACATCATCACGCCGGAAGAGGCCTTCTTCAAAGCGATCGACCGCGGAGACCTCCGCAAGATGTTTGCCGAGAACGGCATCGAATCGGAATCCCTCGAAGACGACTCCTTCTGATCTTCCGGAACCACAAAACAACAGCCCGGTACGAACATTCCTGTTCCTGCCGGGCTTTTTTTGATCGTCATGGACGAGGATGCCGTTTCAATTCCAGTTCCAGTCTCCGGTAGCGTTCCGAAAGCCAGGCAGGCGTTATATTTTCCGGAGGGGCGTGGCGCCGGAAATCGTATGGACAAATAAAAAGCCGGATATTTTGAATTCCTGTCTGCGCGGCAAGGGTGAAAATCTCTTCCATGGCCTCATTGGAAACGGCAATGCAGCCAATGGAGCCCCCCTTTCCGTGAAGCATGATCGCGGAACCCAATTGTTCCGGATTCCGTTTTTCCGCGATTGCAATACGCTTGTCTTCGTCCGAGGGATAGGCAATCTTCAAAGCCAGATAAAAAGAACTGTTGGGATGCAGGGATTCTATCGAATAAAAACCTTCCGGGACTTGCCGGTCCCCCTCTTTCAGTTTCGGTCCGGCAGTCCCGCTGGCAGCAAGAACAGGATATGACTTAAGCAATTCCGGTTTTCCGGATCCTCTGCTGCCCCAGAGTTCCAGAATCCGTTCTTCCTTTAACGCGATGATGTCCAGTTTTTCAGGAATGAACCCGAGCTCCAGGCGTGCCAGCGCCGCCGGACCGAACTGGCGCAGACGAGATTCCACCGTATGCCGGAAAAAACGTCCGATGCTCCAATTCCAACCTCTGCGCAACCAGGATTCCGGGACAAACACAAACAGCAGTCCCGTAAGCAGCACCACACCTCCGAGCAAAAACCACTTTCTTGACGGGTAGCGCAAAATCCGCACAATAGGCCTGTTTGTTAGCGTTGTTTTATCTGGTGCAGAATTCTTGCGCGCAGGAGAAGAGGATCTCCATCTCTTCGGCGGTTCCGATCGTGATGCGGACGAACTCTCCGGTCATTTCTCCGGGGAAATAACGAACCAGAATCTGCTTTGTCCGCAGGAACTCGAAAAACTCTTTTCCATTCTTCCGGGGAGGCGACGCAAAAAGAAAATTCGTCTGCGAAGGAATCACGCGGAATCCGAGCTCCCTGAACTTCTTCCAATACAGCTCGCGCGTCTCTTTCACTTTTGCCGTCGTCTCAGCAAGATAATCGAAATCGCGGAAAGAGGTCAGCGCCAGCAGCTGAGTCAGAGCGTTCACATTGTAGGAATCCTTTGCCTTCATCAGCTCCGTAATCAGATCGGGATGCGCGACCACATAGCCGAAACGGATTCCCGCCAGCGCACGGCTTTTCGAGAATGTCCGCGAGAACATCACGTTCGGATACTTCCGGACAAGGGAATCGCAGTTGTCGGCGGAAAAATCGGCATAGGCTTCATCAATCAGCACGGCGCCGTCGAATTCGGAACAGATGCGCTCGATCTGCTCCAGCGGATACGCATTGCCGGTCGGGGCATTCGGACGTGCCAGAGTCAGAAGCGAAGCTCCGCGGATCCGTTCCCCGAAATCCGCCGGAAGCGCAAAATCGTTTTCCTTCTCCAGCGGAACCGTTATCATCGGCGCGCACTGAAGCTCGGCCAGCGTCTTATACAGAGAATAGGTCGGGACCGGAAAGGCGATCGGATGCGTCTCATCCAGGAAACAGCGGGAGACGATCGTCAGCACATCGTCGGACCCGTTTGCCGCAAGCACCTGCGATGCGGAAACCCCGTGAAACGCGGCAATCTCCTCCCGCAGAGTCTGCGCCACCGGATCGGGATACAACCGCAGGCGCGACAGATCGTATGACGCAAGCGCCTCCGCCAGTTTCGGACTCGGCGGATACGGATTTTCATTCGTGTTCAATTTGATGATTTTCGTCCACTTCGGCTGTTCCCCGGGGACGTAACCGGACATCGCGCGAATCGAATCGCGCACTCTGGGCACATTCATTTCCAATCCCTTCTTATGGAAGCGCTTCTGCCGTGGGCGGCGAGCCCTTCCAGCGAAGCAAAACATTCAATCGCGGAGACCTCTTTCATCAGAGCCTCCCTGGTATATTCCAGCACACTGCTGCGGCGCATGAAGTCAACGGTGGAAAGTCCGTGGAAGAACTTTGCCGTTCCCGCGGTCGGCAGGACGTGGCTCGGACCGGCGGTGAAATCGCCGGCAGGTTCCGGAGTCCACTGTCCGAGGAAAATCGCTCCGGCCGCCTTGATGTGCGGCAGAAGTTCCCGCGGATTCGAGCACATCACCTCCAGATGCTCCGGAGCATATTTTCCTGCGATGTCGGCGGCGGAAAGAAGATTTTCCGCTTCGATCAGATAGGTGCCGCGCGACAGCACTTTTTCCACCGTCGCCAGACGCGGCAGAGTCGCCGACTGACGATGCAGCTCCGCTTCCACCTTGTCAAGGAACTCTTTCGAATCGGCAACAATCACCGACTGCTCCAGTCCGCTGCCGTGTTCCGCCTGCGAGAGCATATCGGCGGCGGCGAACGCCGGATTGGTCGTGCCGTCGGCAATAATCATGATTTCGGAGGGCCCTGCGACCATGTCGATCGCCACGGAACCATACACAATCTTCTTCGCCGCGGCGACATACGCATTGCCGGGACCGACAATTTTCTCGACCTTTTTCACGGTCTGTGTTCCATATGCCATTGCGGCGACAGCGTAAGCTCCGCCCATTTTCCAGACTTCGGTTGCACCGGCGCGTTTCAGAGCATAGAGAGTCGCCGGATTGACATTTCCGTTTTTCATCGGAGGAGTCGCCGCTACGATCTCCCGGACTCCGGCGGCCTTCGCAATCGCGACCGTATGGATGACCGTCGAAACCAGCGGAGCGGTCCCGCCCGGAATATAGCAGCCGACCCGTTCCATCGGAACAAACCGTTCGCCGAGCACAACGCCTTCACGCGGGGAAAAGGAATGATCGTGAGGTTTCGCCTGTTCGGCAAACGCGGTAACATGTGCAATAGCGAGATCAATCGCCTGTTTTGCATTTTCATCGACGGCACGCTCCGCTTCGGCATATTCATCGGCTTTCACAATGAAATCCTGCGGACGGAGAGTCACTTTGTCGAAACGCGCGAGGAAATCCGCAACCGCGTCATCGCCTTCCGCTTTGACCTTCGCGACAATCTCCGCAACCGCGTCTTCGATCTCCCGCGGACAAGCCGGTCTGTTGTACAGAGCCTCCAGTTCCTCGGACGCCCCCTGATCCTTCCATGAAATCCGTTTCATTCTTTCTTCTCCATTTTTGAACCGAATATATAAATATAGCAGTTCATCGACGGGATTGCCAATCCGCAGATATGGTTTTTCCGGAAACAAAGCGGAAATACAGAAAGAAAAACAGAAAACAGCTGAAATCGGAAACCGGAAGAAAAATGGTGCTCGAGGGGAGACTCGAACTCCCATGGATTGCTCCACTAGCACCTCAAGCTAGCGCGTCTGCCATTTCGCCACCCGAGCAGTGATGAATTCCGGTGTGCGTATAAAATACCACGCTTTTTGAATTTTGCAAGTCCCGCACGCAAATTTTTCCGGAGACGGGAAATCTCCCTTCCCCGGTCAGTCCTCCGAAAGGACGATTTTCTGGACCCGTTCCGGCGGACGGCTCAGAAAACGCGTCGCATGAACTGAAAATTCAGAGTGCATATCCGTCACGAAAAAGCTGTTCTTGGCCCCCTTCCCCGGCGAGGCGGAAAGACCATTGGCGGCAATGAAATCCGATACATAACCGGCACAGGCAGTGGCACTGTCGATAATCCGCACGCCGTTGGCGAAATAACGGTTCAAAGCGTTCTGGAACAGCGGATAATGGGTGCAGCCGAGAAGAATGGCATCGGGCGGATCGGCCTTGACACGGTTCAGATAGATATCGAGAACCGCACAGGCCAGATCATTGTCCACGATTCCCTCCTCCGCCATCGGAACGAGCAGCGGACAGGCAATGCTTTCCACGATAATGGAAGGATCGACCGCATGGATTCCCCGGCGGTAGGCATCGCTGTTGATCGTGGCGCGGGTGCCGAGAACGGTAATTTTCTTCAGCCCGGTCCGGACCGCCGCCCGGATCCCGGCCTCCAGAACGCCGAGAATGTGCGCATCCGGATAGTTCTGGTGCAGAGTCTTCATGGCAACCGAGGAAACCGTATTGCAAGCGACCACAATCATTTTGACGCCGCGGGAAAAAAGAAACTCCGCATCCTGCAAAGCAAAGGTCCGGATGGAATCGACCGACTTGTCTCCGTAAGGTACGCGGGCGGTGTCTCCGAGATAAACGATATCTTCGTCCGGCAGCAAACGGGAGAGCGCGGCAACCACCGTCAGTCCGCCGAGACCCGAATCAAATACCCCGATGGGCCTGTTGTCAGCCTTGTGCGACACTTCTGTTCCTTTCCACCAGCGTGGAGACGATATTCTCCAGCATGGATCTGCTTCGTTTGTCCAGTTTCACCGAATTTCGTTCCTTGCACATGCCGCGTTCCAGCGTGCCTGCGAAATCGTCGATCTCCTTCAGGGAAAGACTCTGCGGATGATTCGCCCAGCTGCGGAGAAAAATCTGTTCCGGGAGTTCCGGACGCCCCATCCGCGGAATCGAAATCGGCCGGGCGCAGGTCTCCAGCTGATAGGCCTTCAAAGCGACAATCACTTTTGCATAGTCGGTCTCCGTGGATTTCAGGCGCAGGAACTTATATTCCATCACATCGGAAACGGATTCCTCGTCGCCCAGACGTGAATAGTGGTGTTTCCGGTCGGAAAAATTCAGGCTTTTCGACATATTGGTATCAAGTTCGTCATTGAAAATGCGCCACTCCCGCAGAATGCCGTTTTCATCACGGCGGAGATCGCCGCCCAGCAGAAGCAGACAGACCAGATCCGACTCCCTGTGCGACCGGTCCGTAATCGCGGGACGCCCGTTGATCTTCGCCAGCTCCATCGAAATGTGCAGGCTGTGCGTCGGAATTTCCAGGAACTTGACCGCTTCGTTGATAACCATCGACATCGCCCACGGACAATCGAACAGAGGACGCGAAAGATCGCCCACGATATTGAATCTTCCAAGCGCGTATTCAAAGAATCCGCGATTGCGGGCCAGGCCACCCCCGGTGATGTTGCGGTGCGCATCGACGTGTCCTCCGAGACGCCATGTCCGGCGCTGGAGATCAAAATCGTTGAACCAGTTGAACCCGTCGAAAACCGCATCCTCCCCCGGTTCCGCGTAGACCGCGCGCGCCCCCAGAAAACTGAATTCCAGTTCCGCGCCGAGCGGAGTCGGCGTGGAATACCAGTTCATCGCGACGAAATCAATGATCTCGCGCATTTTCGCCGGATCATACAGTTCGTCCGCCAGCACGATGCACAACGCCGCATACTCCCGGTAGGAACGTCCCGGAACTGCCTTGTCCAGCTCCTTCTCCCGCATGAACTTCTCAATCCGCCGCCGGTTCGAATTGTAATACAGAAAAGCCAGAAGAATCGCCACCCCGTGACGGAAATATTTTTTCGAGACCCGCACCGCATCATGAAACTGATGACGCGTCTTTTCCACAAACTGATTAAATATGATATGCTTGCAGGCAAACTTCATGTAGTTGTCCGCATACGGACGGATGAAAAAAAAAAAAAAAACATGCTCCAGATCGGGCGGACGCGCCTCGTTGAACGCCTGAAGCATCAGATAGTTGCAGACATAATCCCCGTCAAAATG
>CALXMJ010000271.1 GCA_944389445.1 uncultured Victivallales bacterium
CGCTCCGCCATCCGGAAATGCCGCGATCACCTCTCCGTTCGGATGATGTCCGGGATAGTATCCGAAGTAATCGGTTTCGGGAATCCAGCGATAGGGAAATTTCCAGAATTGCTCCTTGATTTCCTTGCTTTGCAGATCGCGTTTGAATTCGGTCCCCGTGTAGAAGCGAATCCCTTTTTCCTTGTCGAAAAATGGATTTTCCCGAAGAACGGATGCCGTGACATTCCGTCCGGTTGTCCGATAGGCGGAATCGGGAGCAGCAATGCCAAGAGCCCGGAGAAGCGGCCAGGGAGCGGAAGCTCCGGCTTCGGGAGAGTATTTTCCCGTATTTACGGTCATGACTGCTTTCCCGCCGTTCCGGATCCATTCGGCAATCAGGTGGATGTTTTCCTGGGACATGACCTCATCCAGCGGATTGAGCACCAGCAGCCGAAGCTGGGATAAATTCCGCTTTTCCGCGGTTGCAAAAGGAAGTTTGGAAAATTTGACAAGTTCAAAGAACCGGGCAAGATCGTCCATGCGGGGCTTGAACGTGGTCCTGTGCTTGCATGCAATGGTCATCGGATCCTGGAAAATGCCGATGCGCGCCGGTTCCTGCGCCGAAACGAATCCGTTCAGTTCATCCAGAACGGGCATGTATTTTCGCAGACGGTCATACGCATAGATGAATCCATGATTTTCGATGGTCCTTTTCCGCGGATAGTTGTACACATGCAGATTGGCTCCCCCTCCGCCGGCCTGGAGAATCGCCATGTAGACGGTCCAGTCCAGATTCCATTCGGAATCATCCGAGGACGCCCAGCGGGTCGGATCATGCGGTTCGCTGATCCATCCGGAGCGGCCTTTTTCCCATGCTTCGACATAACGCCCCTCGTTTTGCAGATAGGCGTTGCCGCCGTTGTGGAAGTAATCCACCGCTCCGCTCAGATTGTTCCGCGGAGCGGAATAGAGGATGATGACGTGACGGTCCGTATAGGACCGGATGCGCCGGACGGCCTCCGGAAAGAATCCTTCGGTGTTCAGATAAAATTTGAATTTGCTGAAGTCATTCCACCGCATGCTGAGATCCGGCATTTTTCCGAGCCGGAAGGCCGGCTGGGGAACCGAAACTTCCTCCCAGCTTTTGAATCCGGTGTTCCAGCGGCGGTTCAGTGCGGGTAGATCCAGTTTCAGATTGTGTTTGAGATAGTCCTGAAAGGCTTTTTTCATCGGCGGTTCATATCCGGCGACGATACCTTCCCACGGCTTGTCTTCGATGGTGAATTCTCCCGCCGGCTGCAGCAGATAGTATCCCTGAAACGCCGGATGATTCCCGTACCGGTCGAAGAGCGCGCGGTTCAGGCGATGCCAGACTTCAAGATAGTTGCGATCCCCGAGACTGTAGCCTCCGTAATAGTGTTCGAAAATCGGAAGTCCGTCGAAATTGTGCTGGGCGGAATAGGGCAGCCAGCGATAGGGCTTCTCCGATTCGATATGGGTGACCCGCAGCGTCAGGGCGACTCCGCAGTCCCAGGCAAGATCCATAATCTGATCCAGTACGGCGAAGTCAAAAACGCCGGGGAGAATTTCCATTTCCGCCGGATCAATGGTGTAGGTCCAGTATCGGGTCAGCGGCGCGGCGGAGCGGATGGCATGGAGAAAGCGGTCGGTGAGATCCTTCTCTTTTTTGATGTTTTTTCTGTCGGCCCAGAGAATATGGAAGGTCGCCCGGTTGTAGGAGAGGTTTTTCAGAATGTGCCGGTCGACCGGGAGTCCTGTGCGGCTCTTCCGTGCTTGTTTCAGGTCGCTTCTGCGCCCGAAAACATATTCTCTGATCTGCATGATGGTTCCGCCGGAATCCTCCACCGTGAACCGGCAGCGATAGGCATCCCGGTCCGGGCGGAGAGTCGGGACATAGGAAAAGGTTTGCGGTGCCTGCGAGGAAAACTTCGCGTGAAATTCCTTTGTTTCAAACAGATCCTCATACTGGTACGAGAGAAGTTCCGCGCGTACTTTCAAGCTCTTTTTTCCGCCGGGCCAGACAGTGAAACGCAGTTCCGGCGTTTCATTCCGCTCATAGACGGCGTCTCTGTGCGGATTGATCCGGAGATATCCCAGCGCGGGCGGGGCATTGGTCTGAGCCGGTTTTGCCGTGCAGTTGAATTCCGCATGAGTGGTCTGATGACGGAAGGAACTGCCCGCGATCCTTTTTCCGTTTTCATCGGAGAACATCCATTCGCACCAGAAATCACCGTTTCCGGGAGGGATCGGCAGTTCGATGCGCTGTCTCTGACTGGCGGAATCGGCTGGATCAAAGGAGATTTTCCGGGAGAATTCCACAACCGGACTCGCCTGAAAGCCGCGGGCGATCGTTCCGGCAAAGTGAAAGGTCCCTTTGGTCCGGCAGATCGAATCCGCATGGAAATAAGGGACTCCGACCGGAAGTCTTTCACCGGATTCCATGATTCTTCCGATCTGGACAGACCCCGTTTTCGTTTTTTGCGGATTGCGGGTATGAACAACGATTTTGAATCCGAGAAATTCCAGTTTTCCATCCGGCCATGCGTTTCGGTCGCCGTTTTCCGCCGTATAGATATCCTGTGTGGCGCCGCCGGCTTCTCCGGCGAAAAAGGGAGCGGTCATCCAGGTTGCCCACCGGGTTCCGCCCGGATAAAGATGAGGATATTTCTGAGGAATATAGGAGAGCAGTTCTCCGGTTTCATCGCGGATGACCGGCCAGATCTGGACGACTTCATCGCGCGTGTTCCATGTTTTGTATTCATGTCCCGAGGCTTCGAAGACAATGCGCATGCAGTCCTGCCGGAGCACCTGAGGCTGTTTCAGCAGCAGACGGAACACCTTCCGATTGTAAAGCCAGTTACCATGCTGTGTCGGAGTGAAATCCTTTGCCTGAAACTGGAGTTGAAGACTTCCGTTCCGTCCGGCGATGGTCATTCCGGGATCCGGGGTGGTCCATTCCCGTGTGGAGGCTTCGAAATCCATCGGAGCTGCGGCAAGATCGGTCCCGAGCAGGATGCCGGCGGCAAAAAGAGTGTGTTTCATGAAATGAAAACTTCCCTTGAAATGGCGGTTCATCATTATTATTGCACCTTCCATGGTTCGATAAATGTTACGGATGTCGGCCGGGTCGGCAGAGTTTTATAACTTTTGCCATGCCCGTCAAAGAATCCGGCGTTGCTTCCCCCCAGATGCCACGGACCGACCCGCTTATTTTCCGACGGGGAATAGGGATAATGGTAGGAGTCGTAAATTTCATAATTGTTCAGCATGTCGAACATGGGCGCATTCCGGGAAGCGCTTTTCACTTTTGTCAGACGGAGATACGGCCCGCCGAAATAATCGAATGAATGATTGTTGTATCCGTATGTCCCCTGATATTCCCATGTGAAATTGTTGTTGTAGGTTCCGTATGGCGAGGTCTTGGATTGGAAGAATCCCCAGGAAGGACAGACCCCGATGGAATTCCTGCGAAAGGTTTTCTGCTGGGTATTCGCTTTTGTCCCGCTCGGGCCGAGATATCCGAGATGGAGCAGATACTGGGTTCCGCGTTCGAAGGGATACCCGTCGCTTTCTCCCGCGAGAGTCAGTTTCCCGATCAGAAAATAATCATTCGAGTCGCCCGCATACTGAAGATGCGCCAGCAGAAGCTGCTTCAAGTTTCCGAGGCATTGTGAGCTCCGGGCCTTTTCTCTTGCGCTGTTCAATGCGGGAAGCAGCATCGCGGCAAGAATTCCGATGATCGCAATTACAACAAGCAGTTCTACAAGTGTAAAAAATGTGCGCCGTTTCATCCTTTCATCTCCTTCTCTTGAAAAGATTGTATGTGAACAGAATGGTGCGTTCCGGTAAGAATGGCCTCCAGAGTAAGATCGACCGCATGGGAGGCAATGGATTCAACATCATATTCATAACGGATGTGCGGGAGGGCGTAGGCCAGAACAATCTGGCGGTTTGTCTGAATGGCAAGAAGTGGACGGCGTCCGGCAAGAGCAAGCGAGATGGACCATGCGGAACCGACAACGTCATTCAGGATCAGGACCCCGTCATGTTCCGGCCCGGAGGCTGCTTCCGGCGCTTTTCCAAGCAGCTCCACAACGGACCCGGTGAAAACGGAATGGGCATCCGTTTCCATCCCGTACTGTTTTGCCAGCTGAAGGAAGTGACGGCCTTCCGGAGAACCGGAATTCCGGAGATCGGAGTCGTTGCATTCCAGAAGCAGCGGTTTCCGGATTCCGGACCGATGAAAGCGTTCCATGGCGCAGTCAATCAGATGGACCGTATCGAATTCAGCGCGCAGATGAGCGTTCTGATCGCCGCTGATGAGGCAGAAGGGGAGATTCCGGCCCGAACAGTTTCGTATGACATCCGGGGAAAATCGCGCGCTGGTGAGAATCCCGTCCAGACGGTTCTCCTTGACAAGTTCCTCCAGTCCGGCAAAATGATTCAGTTCGTGAATCCCGCATCCGAAAAACTGCGGCAGGCGCGGAAGCGAGATGCATTTGCAGCCTAGCGCCTGAAGACGGCTCTGCAGAAAACAAAGCTGAATGGCTGCGAATTGGCATCCGGGCTGATCATCCGGTGGGCCATAGGGAACTGCGATGCGCCAGAGTTGATCCGGCCATTTCCTGCGGTCCAGCAAAATCCGCCCGACTTTCCGGGTATTCTCCAGAAAACCTGCTTCGGCAAGCAGTTTCACCGCCGGTGTGACGGTATTGTTGCAGAACCCGGTCTGTTCCACCAGTTCGTTTTGCGAAGGCAGCCTGTCGTGGGGGCGCAGGCCGAGACGCCAGACCAGTCGTACGATCGTCCTGCATGCATTCATCACCTGGGAATCCGGATCCATGGCTCAGCCTTAAGTTTCTTTCTATACTCGTTAATGGGTTTAGATATATTATAGCAGATTCTTATGATTTTGTCAAGGGGGGTAAAACAACAATTTTACGGAAAAAACAAACAGGGAGATTTGGAGAGGGTGGAAGGCACTCTTTTCTTTTTTTGAAAGCATGTGGAAAAGAAGGTGAGTAAAAGATTCCCGGGAACCGGATATCCTCAGCCGGGAATATTCCGCGGTCACGGAATATTGTCCGCGGGAAGGAATGGAAAAAATCTTTGCGGAATTTCTGTTTGGCGGTTGTTTCAATCGTGTTTCTGGAGTATTGTAAGCGTGACGGGGAACAGGATTGTTCCCGGGGTGGGGGCGTGCAAAATGGAACCCGGAATGCGGAGGGGGTATTAGTTATGTTTTTTAAAACGCCATCGGAAATCAACCGTAACTATAAGTCGTTCAAGCGTTTTCTGTGCATTATAGAAACCGCTGCTTCCAACGGATTCCGTGAACTGGCGGAGAGAAAAAAAAAAAAAAAGCGGTTTCATTTTTATGAGAAGCCCGAAC
>CALXMJ010000272.1 GCA_944389445.1 uncultured Victivallales bacterium
CATGACCACTTGTAAACTTTACGAAGGTGATGTAAGGTAACTGCGACAAGTCACGTTTGTCATCTGTAATCATTCAGAAACAAATGTGCGCAAAATTACGGACACTACCCCTTTTTTTCCTTTTTCTTTGTTTTTTTCATCTTCATTTCCTGTCCGGAAAAGTTGAAAAAAAGCCTTTCGGGGTGTACATTGAATTTTATTAACTTGCAACTGAATGGAGGCTATTTATGCAGGCATTGGAACGCAATCCGAAATTCCTCGGAAGGAAAGGCCCCGTTGTCCTGGTCATCATGGACGGCGTCGGCATCGGCAAATACAAGGAAGGCGACGCGGTACTGGATTCTCCCACCCCGTTTCTTCATAAACTGATGAAGACCCTTCCCTTTACTACGCTCAAAGCTCATGGAACCGCTGTCGGACTCCCCTCCGATGCCGATATGGGCAACAGCGAAGTCGGTCACAACGCCATGGGCTGCGGACGTGTTTTCGCTCAGGGCGCAAAACTCGTTTCCGAGGCGATCAAGTCCGGAAAGATGTTTGAGGGAGCCACATGGAAAAAAGCTGTCGAAGAGGCAAAAAAAGGCGGAACCATGCATTTCATCGGTCTCTTTTCCGATGGAAATGTTCACAGTCATATCGACCATCTCAAGGGCATGATTGAGCGAGCGAAGGCGGAAGGCGTGAAAAAAGTCCGCATCCACGCTCTGCTCGACGGACGCGATGTGCCGGAAACCTCCGCCCTCGATTATGTCGTCCCGTTTGAAGAGTACCTCAAAGAGATCAATGCCCAGGGATTCGACTACCGCTTCGCTTCCGGCGGCGGACGCATGAATATCACCATGGACCGTTACGGCGCCAACTGGGATATGGTCCGCAGAGGCTGGGAAACCCATGTCGCCGGAAAAGGCCGCTACTTCAAGACCGTTGCGGAAGCCATCGAAACGCTGCGCGCGGAAACAAAGGCGATCGACCAGGATCTGCCGCCGTTTGTGATCGCCGACGATGGAAAAACTCCTGTCGGAGCCGTAAAGGATGGCGATGTTGTCATCTACTTCAACTTCCGCGGCGACCGCGCCATCGAGATCAGCGAGGCGTTTGACAATCCCGATTTCGACAAGTTCCCGCGCGATCCCATGCCGAAAGTCTTCTATGCCGGCATGATGGAATACGACGGCGACCTCCACATTCCGAATCATTATCTGGTCAATCCGCCGGAGATCAACGAGACGCTCGGCGAGTACCTCTGCGCCAGCAATGTCCGTCAGTTCGCGATCAGCGAAACGCAGAAGTACGGTCATGTCACCTACTTTTTCAACGGAAACCGGACCGGAAAATTCGACGAGGCTCTTGAGACCTATCAGGAAATCCCCTCCGACATCATCCCGTTTGAACAGCGGCCCTGGATGCAGTGCGCCGAGATCACCGATGCCGTCATTGCCGCGATCGAATCCGGGAAATACCAGTTTATCCGCCTGAACTTCCCGAACGGGGATATGGTCGGACATACCGGAGTCTATCAGGCGGTTCAGGTTTCCATGGGTGCGCTTGACATCTGTCTGGAGCGCCTCTACAACGCCGTGAAGAAAGCCGGCGGAATCATGGTCGTAACCGCCGACCACGGCAATGCCGATGATATGTACGAACACGATAAAACCGGCGCCGTCAAGCTCGACAAGAACGGGGAACCGCGCCGCAAGACCAGTCACTCGCTGAATCCGGTCCCCTGCTTCATCTACGACCCCGATTACAAGGGCGAGTATTCGCAGGAACTCAATACCGGACTCGGGATCAGCTCTGTCGCCGGAACCTGCGCCGAACTGCTCGGCTTCAAGGCTCCCGCCGATTACGACAAGCCCGTCATCAACTGGAAGTGACCCGTCATGAGCAGCACGCCGATTCTGCTGGTTGATTCTTTCGCTCAGATCTACCGCTGTTATCATGCGGTGCGGCATCTCTCAACCGCGGACGGCGTGCCGACCAACGCCGTTTTCGCCATGACGAAATTCCTTCTGAAACTGGAGAAGGAACATCCGTCCGAAAACGGCGCATTTGTCTTTGACAAGGGCCGTCCTCATTTCCGGATGGAGCTGGCACCCGACTACAAGGCGAACCGGCCGCCCATGCCCGAAGAGCTTCAGATTCAGCTGCCGGTCATCCGGGAACTGATTCAGGATTTCGGATGGACCATCGTGGAACATGATGGATATGAAGCGGATGATCTGATCGGTTCGATCGCCACCGCCTTTCCCGCTCACCGCGTTGTGATTTTCTCCGGAGACAAGGATCTCTCCCAGGTGATTGATGACCGGGTGGAGATGCTGGTGCCGGACCCCGCCGGATCGGTGACAAAACGAGGAGTGGAGGAGGTCGTGAAAAAATTCGGCGTGCCGCCTTCCGGAATCGTCGATTATCTTGCCCTGATTGGAGATGCGTCCGACAACATCCCCGGTGTGGAGGGGATCGGGCCGAAAACCGCCGCCGCTCTGCTTCAGCAGTTCGGGTCCGGAGAGGAGCTCTTCCGCCGCCTCGACGAGGTAAAACGGGAATCCCTCCGCGAAAAGCTCGCACAGGCAAAAGATCTGTTTGAAAAAAATGTCAAGCTGGTGACGCTCGATACAGCTCCCCCGGAAGATGTGGTCTGGGAGATCGGCCGTCTGAAACGCTCCGCTCCCGATTATGCAAAGATTCGCGCCATCGCAAAGAAGATGGAACTGAAAAGCATTCTCCGTGAAATCGACGCGATCGCCGGCCCCGGCGAAGAGGACGGGGATTTATTTTCGGCAGTCTCAGCCGCTTGTCCGGAAAAAGCGGAAGCGGCCGCGGAAAAAGAGGCGTCTTCCGAGATGACGCAGATGGACCTGTTCTGATGGAAGAAGCCGCATTTTTTCTGAAAGAAGGACGGGAGAAATCTCTGCTGCGCCGTCATCCGTGGGTGTTTTCAGGGGCGATTCAGCGAACGACAGGGAAAATCGTATCCGGTGGCGAGGTCGCAATCCGGAGTGCCGGGGGGGAATTTCTTGCCCGTGCGGCAGCGTCGCCCTCCTCCCGGATTGCCGCAAGAGTCTGGACATTCGATGAGTCGGAGAAAATTGATCTTGCGTTTTTTCATGCCCGCTTCGAGAAGGCGTTCCGGCTTCGCCGGGCGGTGTTCGGCGGATCGCTGCCCGATGCCTGGAGACTCATCAATGCCGAATCGGATGCTTTGCCGGGACTGATTGTCGATCTCTATCGGAATTACGCGGTCTGCCAGATCAGCTCCGCGGGCGCCGAGCGATGCCGTGAGCTGATTGCGGAGGCCGTTCTGCATTATGCCGATGGCGTGTATGAGCGTTCCGATGTCGATTCCCGTCTGAAGGAAGGATTGGAGCCGCGGACCGGACCTCTTGCCGGAGCGGAACTCCCGGAAATGATCGAGTTCGAAGAAAACGGCATCCTGTTCCGTGCCGATCCGCGGAACGGTCACAAGACCGGATTTTACCTCGATCAGCGAATGAGCCGGAAAGCCGTCATGGAGGCCTCATCCGGAGCGGAAGAGGTCCTGAACTGTTTCTGCTATACAGGCGGATTCGGACTCGCGGCGGCAAAAGGCGGAGCAGGACATGTACTGAATGTGGATTCCTCCGCGCCCGCGCTTGCCCTGGCAAAACAGAATGCGGACCGGAACGGTTTTTCACCGGATCGCTTTGAAACGCTGGAAGCGGATGTCTTTCAATTTCTTCGCAAGTGCCGCGATTCGCGCCGTTCGTTCGATCTGATCGTTCTGGATCCTCCGAAATTTGCCGAAACCGCGGCGCAGACGGAAAAGGCCGCCAGAGCGTACAAGGATATCAATCTGCTGGCGATGAAACTGCTGCGTCCGGGCGGAAAACTCTTCACGTTTTCCTGTTCCGGAGCAATGAATGAGGAACTGTTCGGAAAAGTCGTCGATTCCGCTGCCTGCGATGCAAAGGCGGACTTCCGGATTACCGGATTTCTGAGCCAGGGACCGGATCATCCGGTTTCGGCAGCGTTTCCCGAGGGGCGTTACCTCAAAGGCATTGCCGGTATCCGGCTCGGATGAAAAAGAGGGAACATACCGGAGAACGTTCCGAAAACGGTGTACCGCTTGAAAATGGGATTCTCCCATGCCGCCCGCCGTTGCAATTTCCGCGTTCATGCCGTATATTACAGGGTTGTGTTTCACAAAATTAAACAGGAGATTCAATCGCTATGAAATTCATGGAAATGCTGAGAAACGCATGGCGGAATTCCAATTCGCTTGTCTGCGTGGGACTGGACCCGGATCTGAAAAAGCTCCCGGAAAAGGTCCGGGGAATGAAGCATCCGATTTTCGAATTCAACAAAGCTGTCATCGACGCGACCGCGGCGGATGTCTGCTGCTACAAGCCCCAGATAGCCTATTACTCCGGACAGGGCGCGGACGAGGATCTCCTGCTGACCATGCAGTATCTGAAATCGACCTGTCCCGCGATTCCCGTGATTCTGGACGCCAAGCGCGCGGACATCGGCGCAACCACGAACATGTACGCCCGCGAAGCGTTCGAACGTTTCAACGCCGATGCCGTTACCGTGAATCCCTACATGGGCATGGACGCCATCAAACCGTTTCTGGATTATGCGGACAAAGGTGTTGTCGTACTCTGCCGCACTTCGAATCCCGGTGCAAAGGAGATTCAGGAAATTAAAACGGCGGATGGAATCGAGCTCTATAAACACATCGCCGGACTGATTGCCGGACCATGGAACTACAACGGCAACACCCTGCTGGTGGCGGGGGCGACCTTCCCGGAAGAGCTCGGACAGATCCGCGCGATTGTCGGCGACACTCCGCTGCTGGTTCCCGGAATCGGCGCACAGGGCGGCGATGTTGAAAAAGTCATGAAAAACGGACTGGATCGAAACGGAACCGGACTGATTATCAACTCCTCGCGCGGCATCATTTACGCCTCTTCCGGCGATGATTTTGCAGAGGCAGCCGGAAACGCCGCACGCACCTTGAAAGAGACCATCAATCGCTACCGGTAATCGGATTCAGGAATGATGAAACAGAAAAATGCGGCAATAGTCGGAATCGGTCTTCTCGGAGCTTCGCTCGGGATGGCAATGAAAGAAAGCGGATATCTCCGCAGCGGCTGGACGCGTCGTCCGCAGGTGACAAAATGGGCGCTCGAACACGATGTCATCGACCTCGGATACGACACGCTCGAAGAAGCGTTTGCCTCCGCCGATATCCTCATTCTCTGCGTGCCGATTCCGCAGATCATCGAATACACGAAACGGTATGCGCACCTGATGAAGCCGGATGCAGTGCTGACCGATATCGGCAGCGTGAAAACGGTCATTGAAAAAGCCGCTCTTTCCGTGCATGCCCGCTTTATCGGCGGGCACCCGATGGCGGGCACCGAAAAGACAGGGCCGGAAAACGCCTTCCCGACACTTTACAGCAATGCGGATGTATTCGTGGTTCCCCCGCCCGGCGCAAAGGAGGAGGATATCCGGGAGATTGAGCATCTCTGGCAGTCGATCGGAACGAAAACAACGCGTCTGCCTTCGCAGGAACACGATGAACTTGTCGCACACAGCAGCCATCTGGCGCACATCGTCGCCTCCGCTCTGACACTGAGCATTCTGGATGTGGACGATCCGGAAAAGAAGCGTCTGCGCTTCTCCGGCTGCGCGACCGGATTCCGCGATACGTCGCGGATCGCTTCCAGCTCGCCGCTGATGTGGCGCGAAATCATCGAACACAACACGCCAGCCGTAATCGCCTCTCTGGAAACCTTTGCCGACAGCCTGAAAGCGCTGGAGGACCTGATCCGCAGAGGGGATTTCGATGAATTCGAACGCGAATTCGCCCGCGGCAAGGAACTGCGCGACTCCTGGATGAAATACAAGAATTACTGAAGCGCACTTTTCCCGATACCTGCCCTCTGCCATTCCCGGCTTCCTTGGCTCCTGACAAGGAAAAGTTCCTCTGACAAGGCAGAAAATTCACGCGGCTTTCCCCGAAACATCGAATGCATTGGAACATCGGAAAGAACGGACACTGCATTCTGTCATTTCCGTTCCGGAATCACCGGAAATCAAAGCATGGAAATTCCTTCGGAAGGGCTTTCCGGGAAACGATCGGGAAGCTCAGGAGTACGGCTCTTTCAGGTTCTCTGCCGCTTGCAAAAGAAAAATGCGGCTGTATAGTAACTTCATTCCGGAACAATCAGGGAATATGACAAGCCGGCAGACAGTGTCGTGACTTTTATCATGTGATGTGAAATGAAAAATTATGAAATTGACATGTGCCACGGACCGCTGTTCGGCAAGATCATTCTCTTTGCCATGCCGCTGATGCTGACGTATATTCTTCAGCTGCTGTTCAATGCGGCGGATCTGATCATCATCGGGCACTACGCGCATTACAATGCGATGGCGGCGGTCGGAGCGACGATGAATCTGAACTCGCTGGTCATCAATATTTTCATCGGGCTTTCGGTGGGGACGAACGTGGTGACCGCCCGTTACATCGGTGCGAAGGAGTCGGAAAAGGTCCGCCGTGCGGTTCATACCTCCATGACGTTGGCGCTGTACGGAGGGATCGGACTGATGCTGATCGGACTGGCAGTTGCGAAACCGCTTCTGGTTCTGATGCGGACTCCCGAGGAGATTCTGCCGTTGTCCTGCACCTACATCTGGATCTGTTTCTGTGCGATTCCCTTCATCATGATTTACAATTTCGGCTGTGCGGTTCTCCGCTCCATCGGGGATACGCGCAGACCGCTGTTTTTCCTGATCATTGCCGGGATTGTGAATGTGATTCTGAATCTCTTTTTTGTGATTGTCTGCGGGATGGATGTAGGGGGAATCGCGCTGGCAACGGCAATTTCACACGGGATTGCCGCCGGACTGATTCTGAGGACTCTTCTGAAATCCGGGAACGTTTGCGCACTGCGTCTGAAGGAGCTCCGGATCGACCGGGAGATTTTCCGCGACATCCTGAAAATCGGTGTTCCCGCGGGCCTGCAGAGTTCCTGTTTTGCAATCTCCAACATGACAATCCAGTCCTCCATCAACACGTTCGGGGCCCTGGCGATGGCGGGAACGACGGCGGTGCTCGGTCTGGAAGGAATCGTCTATGTCGGATCGTTCGCATTCCATCAGACCTCCATCTCCTTTGTTGCCCAGAATCTCGGCGGACAGAAGTTCAAACGGATTCTGAAAAGTCTGTACAGTTGTTTCATATGCGCCACCGTGGTAACCTCCGTTATGGGATGGGTTATGTTCTTGTTCGGACGGGAGATTCTGGCCGTCTTCAATCCGAATCCCGAAGTGATCGACTGGGGAATTCTGCGGATGAAAATTCTTTTCACCACGTACGGCCTGTGCGGCATCATGGATGTCGCCAGCGGCGGACTGCGCGGACTCGGGTATTCCTTCACTTCGACCGTGGTCTCTCTGCTGGGATCCTGCGTATTCCGCGTCTGGTGGGTGTTCGTGATCTTTCCGCACTACCGGACCATGGAGAATCTGATGCTTTCGTATCCGATTTCCTGGGTTCTGGTTGCCGCGGTCAGCTGCGCGCTGCTGTTTTTCATCTATCGGAAACTGCTGAACAGTCATTGCCGCATTGCCACTCCGTGGCTCGGACTGCATCCGTGCGTGCCGCGCGGATTCCGCTATCTGGGCGGATCGAAATAGCCTGTCCGGACACACTTGCTACCGCCGAAGGAAGAGAAGGCTGGAAGTCCGCATTACAGCGAAGGGAAGTCATTCAGCTTGTGCTGGTTCAGATCACATTCGGGATACTGCATGATTTTACGCACATCAGCGGGTGAGAGTCCGCGGAGCTTCATCAGTTCCGCAAGCTCTTTTTCGATTGCCGGAATGCATTCTGTTTTCCCCAGACGCCCGTAACAGGTCATCATTCCGATGCGGGGAAGGATCAGATACGGATAATTCCGGCATTCCCGTTCATATTCCATTGCGGACTCCTCGTCGCGCCCGAGAAAAGCCAGAGCCATTGCCTTCATCATGTGAATCCGGGAAAAATTTCTGTAGGGAGTCCCCTCCATCCGTTCCGCCAGTTTGAGAGCGAGAGGATAGTTGCGGTCGAACAGCAGCGCCCGTTCCGCACAGCGGTACAGATGCTCCGGAAACGAACGGGAGAGATCGGCACCGGCAAGAGCGTATTTCTGTGCGCCGGTAAAATCTTTTCTGCGGGAAGCCTCCAGCGATTGTTCAAAGTTCCAGGTGGCACGGAAATTATTGAGTCCGCTCAAAACGACGCCCGCGACGGCGATTCCTCCGGCGATCCGGGGAATACAGCGGAATTTCACGCGGGGTTCGCAGACAAGCATCCGCGGCGCCCAGAAGATCCCTGCAAAGACAAAACCGAGCATATCCTGCGGCCAGGAAAAGAAAATCAGGTCCAGCATGGCATGAACCAGCATCGCGATCAGGCAGAAGAAAAGAATTTTGAGTTCCACGGAAGCATGACGGTATCCGCGGAGAAAACGGAACATTCCTTTGCATGTCAGAATGCACCATGCCAGCAGAGCCGGAATTCCCAGAAGCGCGGCAATGTTGAGAAGTTCGTTATGCGGATGAATCGTGCGCGGCGAAGCAAATTTATGCAGAAAATAATCTGCCGTCTTATAGGGAATGTATTGATCCTCAAACGATTCCGCACCCACTCCCAGGGGGTGGTCGCCAATCAGCCGGAGAGTGGATTCCCAGATCGCCGGCCGGATCTCTCCCGCCATGAACGAATCAATCTTTGCACTGTATCGCGTGGCCAGCAGAGCAGCCCCGGCGGCAATGAGAATTCCGAACGCAGTCAGAAAAATCCTTCTCCGTTCCGGATTCAGGGAAAGACAGACCAAAAGGAACAGCGCCGAAGCAAGCCCGAGCCCTGCCGCCCTTGAACCGTTTTTCAGAAACAGAAACAGGGTAAGCGCAACCACCGGAAGAGAACAAAGAACAGCCACCAATTTTCCCTTTCTGCACAGACAGCGGAAGATCAGCAGCACCACAAACGGCGCTGTAATCAGAAGCAACATGGCATTCCAGTTCCAGTTGCCCGTGATTCCCACTCCGGCAATCCCGCGCAGCTTCTGTGTGAGACATGCAAGACAGGTCAGAACCCAGAAAAGACTCATGAACCAGGGAAGAATCCGCAGAAAGAGTGTCTTGTTCAGACATGCGAACAGGGGAACCGTCAGAAAAACCAGATTGAGCCCGAGACTCTCCAGAGAACAGTACCCGTTGCAGAAGAAGTGTCCAAGCGCCGAGACGAGAAGAATCAGAATGCAGACCTTATCCAGCGCGGAAAGAGTTTTCAGTACACGGAAAAGTCTTTCCCATTGAAGGAGCAGAAACGCACCCGCCAGAAGCGCCAGATCCCATCTCGGAAAAATCGTAACGGCATTGGAAAAATATCCGCCCAGCATCGCCGGCCGATGGAGAAACACAACAGCAGTCAGAAAGAGAAAAGGCAGCCATTTCATGATAAGAAATCCTCCTTCCGTCACAGGACTTTCGTAAGAGTGATTTGCGGCAGACGATTGTAGATTCTGAAAAACAGTGTCCTTGCGTCATCGGAACAGGGATCCAGGAAAATGGATGCCTTCAGCAGTTTTCCCGCACGCGGCAGATTGCCTGCCCGGTATGCTTTTTCCGCCATGGAATACAACCGCATCGCATCCATCCGTTCGTTAAAACTGACGACACGGAACACACTGTATTTCACACTCAATCCGGCAAGATCTTCAGGAGGTTTCAGCCGATAGAAATCTGTCAGGCTGTTCGGCTCGTAGTACATTCGGTAGGCGGGTGATTCCCGGTTCAGATTCGCCGCGTCGGCAATGTAGCGGGTCGAATAGGGATGCAGCGGACCGACGGAACCATGGTCGTAGAGAAAATAGCCGGCGCCGTATCTGGCGCAGAATTCACTCAGGGCGCGTTCATCCTTGTGATACAGCAGATTCAGGTATTCCTCCACCGGCCGCCGGATCGGTTCCATGCCGAACTGCGGCTGAAGCACAAGATTGGTCCCGCAATATGCCATCAGCATCGGACCGATGGTGAAATTCGCCACCACGGTCCGGCATTCCATGTGGTTTCTGCGGAACCATTCGATCAGCTGTGCCGTGTGCCGGAGATAGACATCCTTGCTGTAGGAACGACGTCTGCCTGCCACGGAGGCATAAAGCTCCAGCAGAAGCACCAGCACCAGAGAAAAACAGACCAGAATACGCAGAATCTTCGCAATCCGGTTTTTCCGGGAATACCGCCGCAGACCTTTAAGAACTCCCTGTACCGCCATCGGAAGCGCCAGCGCAAGGAAGATAATGACAAACTCATGGTACCGGACAATAAAGACGAATCCGACCAGAAAACCCGCGGTGAACAGATACGGCAGCAGAGAACGCGGAAGATCCCCCAGCAGCGCCGTCCGTACCGGAGTGAACAGACCTCCGAAAACGAGCAGAAGCAAAAGAAACGAAATCGTGACCGGCGCATAATTCCAGATATTCCTGAACACCCCCGGCCCGGCTTTCGCAGCCAGAAAGGGAAGAGACCCCATTGAGGGGAAAAAACCGATGGAGATGTTCCAGTTCGCCGAATGCATGGAAGGGGTCCACATCATCCGGGCATCATAGTTCAACTTTGACGGATCGGATGGTTTGATGTTGTCGAACTTCCATTTCGCCTTCATCGCCTCGGAGAAATGGCTGTAATTCGCCCGGTAGACGGGATTGTCCACAAACGAGGCATGAAATCCGTAAAGGCATCCCAGGACCGCCAGAAACAGGATCGCCCTCGAACGGAAGGAACAGACTGCAACACGTTTAAAAGCATTCCACCAGAGCAGAATCAGCAGCAGGGGAAACAGCACGCAGAAGAGCGGCGACATCAGCAGGCCGTACGTCACATTGAACGGAACCACCAGCGCATTAAGTGCAATCGCCAGATAAATGACAAGCCATGCCCGGCGCCGCTTTTCCGTCGAAATTCCGGAAACAAGATAACGCAGAATCTCGTAAGCCGCCCAGGCTCCGAACAGAAGCTGACAGAGATCCCAGGACGCAAACGCAAGAAACGTGGCGGCAAACAGCACCGCCAGCTTCCATCGCGACGGCTTGACGTAAAAGGAATGAACCAGGTACATACAGAGAATAATCAGCGGAATACAGAAGTCTCCACGCACGATATCCTGTCCGGTCGCCCGCGCAATGGACGCGGCCGAGACGGCATGGAGCATTCCTCCCGCGAATGCCAGTTTCAGCGGAGTCCGCAGAACCGCGAGCCAGAGGAAAACAAGTCCCGGTATCAGGGTCGTCCAGAATCGGACATTCAGCGCGCACCATGCCGCGAAATCGGGATTGTCCTGATACCGCAGCTGCGACGCATCCGGTTTTTCCGGAGGGAAGAAAACGCACTTGATCCGGTAGCTCCATCCGAGCACCCACTCCAGAGCCATGTTCATCTGGGCATAGGGAGCGACTTCCGGAAGGTAAGCGAGACGTTTGTCCTGTGCCGGAACCCCCTTCCCTTCCGCGATGTCCCTGGAATAAGCGTACATCATAGCGCTTTCGATTGTGTAAGGGACAAAATTCGGGCGTTTGATCGGAAGAGCATCGCGGAAATCCCCATACCAGAGCGGACGTGCGTCGCCAATCATCTTTGCCGTCTGCATGGCTTCCATGTTGTAATGACAGGTCTTGATGAAAAACGAGGTCAGGACACAGATCATGAACAGGACAGTCATTGTGAAAAGGCGTTTCCGGGAGCGCATCAGAAATTCCTCCTGAGATGGGAAGACTGGATTCCGAGTTCCTCCCGGTATTTGGCAACGGTTCTCCGGGCAATGTCGAGACCGCGCTCCTTCAGCAGAGCGACCAGTCTGCTGTCGGAAAGCGGCGAGGAAGGATTCTCGTTTTCGATCAGGTCGCGGATGATTTCCTTGACTCCGCGGGAGGAGATTTCCTCGCCTCCTTTGGACTGGAATCCGCCGGTGAAGAAGTATTTGAATTCAAACAATCCCATGGGGGTTCGAATGTATTTATTCGCGATCGCCCGGCTGATTGTCGTTTCGTGAAGGCCCAGTTTGTCGGCGACCTGCTGCATGGTCATGGGTTTCAGGTATTCGACGCCTTTTTCCAGGAAGTCATGCTGTGCGGAAACAATGATGTCGGCAATCCGCCGGATGGTTTTCTGCCGCTGTTCGAGACATTTCATCAGACCTTTTCCGCTGGTGAGCTTGTTTCTGATATAGGTTCTCACATCCTCGGGGGTATTCGGGTCCTCCAGAAGTTTCAGATAGAATTTCGAGATCCGGAGATGCGGAATGTAATTGTCATCGGCAACAACCTTGAATTCGCCGCCGTCACGCTCCACCGATACCTCCGGAACGATGTAAACGGGATTGGACGCCGCAATTTCATTTCCCGGATAGGGATTCAGACTTCTGATTTTGCGGATATCCTCATTGAGCCGTTCCAGCGGAATGTTCAGCGACTTCGCCAGCTGAGGAAGTTTGTTGCGGGCGATTTCGTCCAAATGGTTTCCGACCAGTTCGACCATTTCCGGAGAGTTCTCTCCTTTCCGCTCAAGCTGAAGAAGAAGGCATTCCTTGAGGTCGCGCGCGCCAATGCCCGGAGGATCGAATCCCTGAACGAGCCGAATCGCCCGTTCCGCGGCTTCCAGAGAGCATCCGGCACCGGTTGCAATATCAGCCGGATGAGTTTTGAGATACCCGGACTCATCAATTCCCCCGATGACGAACTCGGCAATACGCGCGGTCTCAGGATCGGCATCCGCATAACGGAGCTGCTGGAGAAGAAGCTCCTGCATGGAGGTTTCCTCGGCGATGGAATTGAACAGATAGGAACGGCGTTCATCCTCATCCTCCGGATCGAATCCGGCGGGCAGGGAGATTTCATCGGGATCGGCATATCCTTCGGCGGCAAGTTCGACAATTTTTGCAAGTTCGTCTTCGATATCGTCCCGTTCGCTGCCGAGCTCCGTTTTCCCCTGCGTGTCCCGGGAAGCCGGAATCTCCTCCGGTTCGGGAGAAGGTTCCACTATTTCGAGCACGGGATTGTCCGCAAGCTCCTGGTTGATTTTCTGCTGAAGTTCAAGCACGGGAGCGTACAGAATATCCAGAGACTGCAGCTGCTGGGGCGTAAGCGTCTGTTCCTGACGCATTTCGCTGCTTTGAAACAATCCCTGTGCCGCATCCGCCATGTGTATTCTCCGTCTTTCCGGTTTCCTGTTTCGGAAATATAGCGCAAATGGGAAAGAATAAAACCCGCCGGAACAATTTTTCCCGGATTTTGTACGTTTTTATTCCTTTGAAAGCGGCAGGGAAACGGAACAGGTTTCCTCGCAGGACCGGAAAAACAGGATCCTCGCCTGCGATTTGCTGAAAAAAAAATGATATGCGTCTCTTTTTTCTTGCTTTTATCCCGTTTCTGTGCTAAAATACTGTAAATGTAGAAATGGAGTATCGTTTTTTATGGAAATCAGGAATGGAGAAATCTATCTCGGCGGCATATCCGTCGATGACATTGCCAATCAGTTCGGCACCCCCACTTACGTATACGATGAAGCAAAAATCCGCGCGAACTACCGCAGAGCCTATTCGACATTCAAAAAATACTATCCCGATTTCGAAATGTTCTACGCGGTCAAGTGCTGCAACAACCCTGCGATCGTGAACATTCTCCGCCAGGAAGGTGCCGGGGCGGACTGCGCCAGCGTCAACGAGATTCTTCTTGCGAAAAAAGTCGGGCTTTCCGGAAGGAAGGTCATGTTCAGCGGCAACTTCCTCTCCGATGACGATATCCGGCAGGGCCTTGAAAGCGGAGTCATTTTCAATCTGGATGACATTTCCATTCTACCGCGGCTTCTGAAATTCGGGCGTCCGGAAATGCTCTCCTTCCGCGTGAATCCCGGCTACGGCAAAAGCAACGTGGGAGACTTTGTGACAAACGCCGGTCCCGGCGCAAAATTCGGAATTCACCCGGACAAGGTCATTGACGCCTACCGCATGGCGAAAGAGGCGGGAATCAAACGTTTCGGCGCGCATATGATGACCGGTTCCTGCATTACCGATGCGGATTATTTCCCGTTTGTCACCGGACTGCTGATGGATATCATCGGCAGGGTCTCCAAAGAGCTCGGGATTGACTTTGAATTTGTCGATCTCGGCGGAGGCCTCGGGATTCCGTACAAGCCGGGTGAACCCGCGCTGGATCTTGACCGCGCAGCCCGTCTGACCGCGGAAATGTTCAGCCGGAAAGCCGCCGAATACGGCATGAAGGCGCCTCAGTTGAAACTGGAGCCCGCCCGTTATTTTGTCGGCAATGCCGGATGGCTCGTCGGAAGAGTGCACTCCATCAAGGAGTCGTACAAAAAGATAGTCGGGACGGATATCGGGATGAATACGCTGGCGCGTCCTGCAATGTACGGGTCCTATCATCATATTTATGTGAACGGGAAGGAGAACTGTCCGCGTGAAACGCTCGGGCTCTGCGGACAGCTCTGCGAAAATACGGATTTCTGGGTCAAGGAGCGTGAACTGCCCGCGAACATCGCGGAAGGCGATCTGATCGTTGTTGAAAATGCGGGGGCTTACGGATTCGGCATGAGTTATCAGTACAACGGGCGTCTCAGGCCTGCCGAAGTGCTGATCAACAACGGATCCGCCGAACTCATTCGGGACCGTGAAGTCTTTGAAGATATGATCAGACACACTCATGTGCCGGAACGTCTTAACCATTAAAACATCATAACCGGAGAATCAGCGATGCTTCGTCAAAAACTGGCAAGATTTTTATCAAGCGATATCGGAATCGATCTTGGGACGGCAAACTGTCTTGTCTATCTCAAGGACAGGGGCATCGTGCTCTCGGAACCCTCGGTAGTGGCGATCAGCAAGGCGACCCATGAGGTTCTCGCCGTCGGAGACGATGCGAAAAAAATGCTCGGAAGAACCCCGGAAACCATTTCCGCTCTGCGGCCCATGAAATACGGCGTCATTGCCGATTTCGAAACCACGGAGGAGATGCTCCGCCATTTCATTCAGAAGGCAAAAACGAAACTGCCGCCGCGCAGCCGCCTGATCCGTCCGCGCGTTCTGATCGCGGTTCCCTCGGGCATCACCGAAGTGGAAACCCGCGCCGTAAAAGACAGCGCCGAACGCGCCGGAGCCGGAGATATCTTTCTGATTGAGGAGCCGATGGCATCCGCAATCGGCGTCGGACTGCCGGTTTCCGAACCGACCGGCAGCATGATCGTCGACATCGGAGGAGGCACAACCGAAGTGGCTGTCATCTCTCTTGCCGGTATTGTGGAGGCGAAAAGCGTGCGCGTCGGCGGCGATGAGATGGATGAAGCCATCGGTCAGCATCTGAAACGCGTCTACAATCTGATTATCGGAGCGAGAACGGCGGAGGATATCAAAATCAAGATCGGCAGCGCCTATCCCAGTGACGATGACCGCGAAATTTTCCTGGAAGTCAGAGGTATCGACCTTGTCTCCCGCATGCCGAAAGCGATCAATGTTTCGTCGCATGAGATCCGCTCGGCGCTCCAGGAACCGGTCACGAGTATCGTGGAGGCGGTGCGGAGCACTCTGGAGCGGTGTCCTCCGGAACTGGCGTCGGACCTCATCGACCGCGGCATCATGCTCGCGGGCGGAGGTTCTCTGCTCCGCGGACTCGACCGGCTGATTTCCGAAGAAACCGGACTGCCTGTGTTCGTGGCGGAAGATCCGCTGAAAGCCGTCGCCAACGGCACCGGTATCGTTCTGCAGGAAATGGACAACATGGCAAGAGCGATGTCCCTTTCCAAAAAATAAAACAAGATCCTTTGTCCGGACGACTTCCCGTGAATTCGGATACCGGACGGATATCGGATGATCCCAGAAAGGCGGGTGCGCAATGAAACAATGGCTTATATTTCTGATTCTTTCCGGCGGTATGGCTCTTTTTGCACAGTCGACAACCTACTACGGCAAAAACGGACAGGTAACCGGACGCGCCGTCACCAGGGGAAATACGACGACTTACTACGATTCCACCGGGAAAAATACCGGCAGAGCCGTGACCTCCGGAGGAAGAACGACCTATTACGATACAAGCGGAAAAGTCACCGGGCGGGCGTCATCTTCCGGAAACACGACAACGTATTACGGACCAACCGGAAAGGTGACCGGCCGTGAAATACGGAACGGAAACGGAAAAACCTATTACGGAAACCGCGGGAATGTAACAGGGCGATCAGTCACCAATTCCAGCGGAACGACCTCCTATTACGGATCAAACGGCAGTATGACAGGGCGCTCCACCACAACCGGAAAACCATCCCGTTAAAGAGCCCAGGCAGTCGATCTGGGGAACTTGCGCATTTGACCGTAATGGATGAGAGGTTCCGTATAAGGTTTTCTGCAAACAAAGACTGGGTCGCAGAAGAGCTATCGTTTCCGGGGCAAGTGTTCTCATATAAAGACAGCAACTGGAACGGATCGGGAATTGATTCCGACGACTTCCGAACTGTCAGGAATCACGGTATAGGGAGTTACAATAGCTTTTCAGTGATGGATTCCGTCTGGAATGCTCCGGCGTGGACCTGAAGCGGCTCTATCCGGGACTGTTTGACAAAATTACGCTGCCACCCCTCCCGTCTGCCGCGGAGAACGCCCGGAGAAAAAACGGGAATCGTCATTGCCGGTATAACGGAAGATGTTCCCGCGACAAAAACCGGAATGATTCACAAATAAAAAGTTTCAGGGAGTGGATGACTGCGGATTAGAACTTCCCAGCAGCCCGGACCGGATACGGACAGGATCTCATTCCCATTTTCGAAAAAGAACCCGGTCCGGAAAATCCGGTTCCATTTTCAGCTTTCCACACGGCAGAGCGAAGAGTAATATTCGTTGAACTCCCTGAAGGAGCGGTTGTAACGTTCCAGTTCCTCTTTGAGGAGCAGTTTGCGGCGCTGATCGGAATTTCTCTGCATGGGAAGCATGAGAATGTCGAACAGTTCCGAAACACTGTGCAGAAGACTGATCTCCATATCGCCGATGGAATCGTCTACCAGACGGATCTTCGCGATGGCAAGCGGTCCGCCGAATGATTCGATCCCGCGTTCACTGGTTGCCATTTCCAGAGAGGTCTCTGCGGATTCCTTCAGGACTTCCAGAATTTTCCGGATGGTCTTCAATGTGGGCAGACAGGGATCCTCGGCGGATTTTCCATCGCTTTCATTCTGAATGTAGGTCAGGTTGGATATTACGACGTCAATCAGTTTCAGGCTGAGATCGTAATATGCCGCACGCAGGGAATCGCTGAGCGTGAAGAAACGGGATTTGAACAGAACGGTCAGATTGTTGTAGGCACAGTCGCTCCGGGCAAGCCGGACGGGCAGATTCATTCCGGCAATCGGATTTTTTCCGGCTTCCAGCTTGAATTCAAAAGGCGAAATCATTTTGATTCCGCGTTTGACTTTTTCAAGCATTCCCGAGGATTCTTTTTCAGGCATGATTCACCCCTCTTTTATAATAATTTACCGTGATTTTCTGTACACTTTGCCAAAAACCTTCATCACCTGCTGGAGATCGCTCCAGGCATCCTTTTTCCCTGCTTCATACCGGAGAAGATATGCCGGATGGAAGGTCGGCATGACCATGATCCCCCGGTAATCCAGCCAGTGTCCGCGCATGCGCATGATGCCGCTGCGGTTCAGCAGACCCTTCAGCGCCACACTGCCGAGCAGAACAATCACTTTCGGACGAACCAGTTCGATCTGGCGCAGCAGATACGGAAGACAGGCGGCCATTTCGTCGTCCGTCGGATTCCGGTTCCCCGGCGGCCTGCATTTCACTATGTTCGCAATATAGACCTCTTCACGCTTGAACTGCATGGCGGCGATCATCTTTGTCAGAAGCTGTCCGGCCTTCCCGACGAACGGGACACCCTGTGCATCCTCATCAGCTCCCGGTCCTTCCCCGATGAACATCAGTTCCGCGTGTTCGTTTCCATCGGCGAAAACCACATTGGTCCTGGTTTCACAGAGACGGCACCCGCGACAACGGAATACCGCATGGCGAAGCTGATCCCAGTCCATCGCCGCGACAGCTTCCGGAGATGGAGGAACCATCCTCCGCGGCGAATCCTGTTGAGACGTTGTTTCCGGTAACGGCGGAAGCGGACTCTCCGCGGACCGGTTCATGGAGAAATCACCGGAAGGGACCGGGCCTCCATCCCGATGCTCAGTTCGCCGGTCTTTGACAGAACGGACGGCATTGCACGTTCCCTGCGGCTCCGGCTGTTTCTGTATCTGCACGGCCTTTGCGGCACACGGGGGCGCATCCGCAAAGAACTGTGCCAGAGTATCGCGGCTGACAAAGACATTGCCGTACTGATCCTTCTCATTTTGCAGGCATTGAATAATTTCATCGAAGATGTCCATGAGTTCCGGAGCTCCTTTGTTCCCGCCTAATGTATTACGGGGGATGAGTTCTTTCAAGGCAAAAAACAAAAATACTTTGTCTGGAAATAAAATTTTCAGAAAAAATCCGTTTTTCCGCTTTTATATCGCGTAAAGCAGAGGTACATTACTGTTTTGTGTAGTCGTAATGGATTGAGGTATGCACAAGATGGGGCAGAGTTTTGAATCAGTTTTAATGCAGAGAGCCTCCAAAGAGGTTTTTAAAAAGGGGAAAGCAATTCTGAAATCCGGAGAATTGCTCTGCTGTCATGAAACCCTGCCCGGGGTTTTGCGGGCCGTATTCCGCGACTCCAAAGGAAATGTATCCAGAGTGGAGGTGAAGGGATTCCCGGACGGGCCTTATTCCGCATCCTGCTCCTGCGAGACAAATCCGAACGCATTCTGCTGTCATGCCATGGCGGCATGTCTGCATCATGCGAAATACACCATCAAACCGCAGGAGGTTCTTGCCGCCGACGGCCCTGCTCAATATGCCGGTTTGAAATTTGCCGGACTGCCGGAACTTCTCCAGCAGATTCTGAATCCGCCCGAAGCAACCGTTTCCATCAATGCGGAATCCGATTTCCCTCATATGCCGAGCAAATGGGAACGGACCCTTTTTACAGTGACCCTCCACTGGAACAACCGGGATTATGCCGGAAATCTGAACAATCTCCGTCAGCTTCATTTCGGAAAGAACCTGGCGGTTTCGCTTCAGCTGACCTCGTTTCCGCAACAGGACAGACAGATTATCCGCTATCTGGCCATCAATGCTCAGCAGGACGGGGCAAAACTCTCTCTTGATGCGGAGGAGACGGCCGAGTTCTTCCACTGTCTGATTGATTTTCAGCGTTTTTTCCGCATGAAGGAAAAAGTCGTGATCCACAAGGATCATGCCGACCCTGCGCTTCTGGTGGAGGATGCCGGAACCGGATGCATTCTCCGTTCCGCAATCATTGTCAAAGGGGTCCCGCTTCCGCTGAAGGATGTAAAGGTTGTCGCCGGGCGTGCCGGATGCTGGGTCGGAATGCTCGGGGAATACTGGTGGATCTGCGCCCAGGCGGATGTTTCGTGGATTCGGAACTTCCTGCGTACCACCGTTCAGCCATGCGACAGGAAATCCGCGGAAATACTCGTCAGGTCCGAATGGCTTCCCGTGAAAATCATTGAAACCGGAAATGTGCGGGTTTCCCAGCGCAGGTTCAAACCGTTCTTCGATGGCGGCCTCCGGGTCGACGGTGCTCTTGAAATCGAGGTGCTCTTCGATTATGACGGGCATCTCTGCAAGGGGGATCAGGAACGGCTGGCTCAGCAGGACGGCATCTACTGGCGGCGCGACTCCGCCGGAGAGGCTTCAGTCGTCAGCGAACTCATGAATTTTGGATTCAAAATGACCAGGGGCGGAGAGAGCGGAGACCATGAAACAAAACTGCTCCTGCGCGACCGTGAAGCCATCGGCGTATTCGTCGATGAACTCATTCCGTCATGGATGGGCAGCCGGCGCAAATTTGCCCTTTCCTCCTCGCTGGCGATGCTCTGCGGCGATGCGTCCTCGCTGAAAATCGACTGTTCCGTGGAGCAGGAGACCGGGGCCGGGTTCGATCTGAAGGTCACGCTTCACGGTGCGGGAGTCCCGGTCCGTTGGCGCGATCTTGTCCGGGCCGCCGTGCATAATGAACTGTTTCTCTCTTCCGGCTCGGCGCTGCTGATCAAGATTACGCCTCAGTTGCGACGTCTTGCCGCGGGAATGGCGGATGCGGCTGCTCCTGTTCCGGGGAAAGAACTGAAAACCGGAGATCTCTCGGAAGTGCTCCGCATGGTTCGTCCGGCGGCGTACCACTGGGCAAAACTGGCGGATGGAATCCCCGGCGCCGTACCCGTGGAATTCCTGCGCCTGAAACTGGATTTCGATACAGCCGTCCAGGAACAAACGGCACAGGAGCTGATGATTCCGGCCGGACTGTTCCGGGGCGAATTGCGAAACTATCAGATGCAGGGCGTGCGATGGCTTTCCGCCATGGGAAAACGCGGCTGCAATCTGGTGCTTGCCGATGAAATGGGACTCGGAAAAACAATCCAGACCCTTGCTTTGCTTGCGTCGGATGTGACGGAAAACCTGCCGGCGCTCATCATCTGTCCGACAAGCCTGATCGACAACTGGGCCCGCGAAGCGGCACGGTTCACGCCGGAACTGAAACAGCTGGTCATCTGCGGCAATGACCGCAAATCCCTCTGGGATAAGGCTATGGCATATGACATCTGTATCACGTCCTACAGTCTTGCCCGTCGCGACGCGGAATTCCTCCAGGAGGCCTGTTTCAAATACCTGATTCTTGATGAAGCTCAGCATATCAAGAATCCGAACACCGCGAACGCGCAGACCTGCAAGCTGATCCGTTCGGAACACCGGCTGGTGCTGACCGGAACACCTCTTGAAAACACACCGGAGGATCTCTGGTCGATTTTCGATTTTCTCCATCATGGTTTTCTCGGTTCCCTGGCTTCCTTCCGGAACCGCTATGTCAACAATCCTTCGCCGGAAACGCTGAAAGATCTCGCCGACCGGATCGCTCCGTTCATGCTGCGCCGGAAAAAAGCCGACGTCAGCCGGGAACTGCCCGAAAAACAGGAACAGATTCTCTACTGCCGGATGGGAACTGCGCAGCGGACGTTTTATGAGAAGTTCCGTCTGGAGGGCCGTGCTCTTGCGGAACGAATCCGCTCCGAGAAGGGATCGCATTTCGAAATGCTCAGCGCCCTGCTGCGGCTGCGCCAGATCTGCTGCGATCCGGCTCTGCTGCCGCCGAACCTGAATGAAGGAGTCACCGAATCCGCGAAAATGGAGCTGCTGAAGGAGCTGCTGCTGGAATCGGTGGACAGCGGACACAAGGTGCTTCTGTTCAGCCAGTTCACATCGCTGCTGCGGATTATCCGCGCCTGGATGGATTCGGCTGGAATGAAGTATGAATATCTCGACGGTTCCACGATGGACCGCATGGTGCATGTGGACAATTTCAACAATTCGCCGGATATCCCTGTGTTTCTGCTGAGCCTGAAGGCGGGAGGGGTCGGACTGAATCTGAGCTCCGCCGATACCGTCATCATCTACGATCCGTGGTGGAATCCCGCGGCAGAGGCGCAGGCGGAAGACCGCAGTCACCGCATTGGACAGACCAAGGCGGTCACCTGCATCAAGCTGATTGTGGAGGATTCCATTGAGGAAAAGGTCCTGGAGCTTCAGAAAATCAAGGCGGACCTGTTCGAAAATCTCGTGGAGTCACCGACGGAAGCAATGCGTTCAATCTCCATGGAAGATATCGAGTTCCTGCTGAACTGATTTGACTTCTCCTGGAAAGCGGAGTATCTTATCGGTCGACTGTTTTCAAAATCAATCGAATATACATAAGGAGATCACAGAGATGGAAATCACCACAGAAGGCGATTTAATGGAAAAAATTGTCACGCTGTGCAAACGGCGCGGTTTTGTTTTTCAAAGTTCGGAAATTTATGGAGGATTCAACGGGTTCTGGGATTACGGGCCGTATGGAGTCGCCATGAAAAAGGCAATCGAAGAACTCTGGTGGAGCGAGATGGTCGAAAAACGCGAGAATGTGGTCGGACTGGATTCCACGATCATCTGCCATCCGAAAGTCTGGAAGGCTTCCGGCCACATCGACCGCTTCGGCGATATCATGTGCGACTGCAAGGACTGCAAAGCCCGTCACCGTGTCGATCAGATGCCCGATCCGAAAGTTTGCCCGATCTGCGGTTCCACAAACCTGACTCCGCCGCGGGAATTCAATCTGATGATGAAAACTTATGTCGGCCCTGTTTTCGACGACGAGCATGTCGCCTATCTCCGCGCCGAAACCTGCCAGCCGATCTTTGTCGATTTCCATCTGATCCGCATAGCGACGCGCATGCAGCTCCCGTTCGGAATCGCTCAGATCGGCAAATCCTTCCGCAATGAGATCACGCCCCGCATGTTCACCTTCCGCTCCCGTGAATTCTCCCAGATGGAGATGGAATTCTTCTGCAGCGACGAGGAGTCCATGGAGTGGTACAAGTTCTGGAAGGAGACCCGCTACAACTATTACCGCAATCTTCTGCAGTTCCGCGAGGACGAGATCCAGTTCCACGATCACGACAAACTGGCGCATTATGCAAAGGCCGCTGTCGATATCGAATTCAAATTCCCGTTCGGATGGGGAGAACTCGAAGGAATTCATCATCGCGGAACATGGGATATGTCGCGCCATCAGGAGTTCTCCTGCCAGAATCTCGAATATTTTGATCAGACAACCGGTAAAAAATATCTGCCGACCGTGGTCGAGACCTCTGTCGGACTCGACAGAACTTTCCTCGCCGTTCTCTCCCACGCGTATGACGAGGAAAAAGCTCCGACCAAGAAGGAAGGAATCGACGAGGATGTCCGTATCGTTCTCCACATTCCTGCGCGCATTGCGCCGGTGCAGGTCGCGGTTCTGCCGCTCTCCAAGAAGCTCAACGACAAGGCCGCGGCTCTCCGGAAGGATCTCTGGAACTACTATCGCACAGAGCTGGATCTGACCGGAAATATCGGAAAGCGCTATCGCCGTCAGGACGAGATCGGGACTCCCTACTGCGTCACTTACGACTTCGAATCGGACAACGACAATGCCGTGACGGTTCGCGATCGAGACACCATGGCCCAGGAACGAGTTTCCCTCTCCAATCTGAAGGCCTATCTTGATAAAAAAGTCCTCGGATACTGAAATCCGTCAATCCCATTGCAATCATACGACGCGGGAGCCTTTGCGATTTGAGCAAAGGCGTCAGAAGTTTAGGGAAAAAGAGAAGCGCGAGGGGAGAAGAACCGCTTTTCAAAGCGGTTTGCTCCTCTCGCTTTTCAAATACATGGTTTCATGCTCCGCACGACCGGCGTCCCGCCGCTGGACCGCGACAAGGACACAGTCCTTGACCCGGGAAAAATGCCTGCGCATTTTCCCGTTGCAGAGATTTCTCTGTCATACTAGAATGCGAGTTCCACCATGCTGTGACAGGTGAAAGCAGGCACCTCAAACGAGAGTCGTCCATCCGCATAAGAGAATTTCAGCTCTCCGCCCTCCGGAACCAGTCGGACGCTCCGGATGGTTTCCGGAAGTTTCAGACTGACCGTAACCGGACCGGTCGGGTTCAGGTCTTCGATGACTTCGATTGCCGCCCTTCCGGTCGTTGTTCCGCCGGAAAGATTTACGACGCCTCCGCGCAGGATCGTGTTGGCATACAGAAGATGAAGAACATAACGCGATTCCTTTTTCTGCTTCATCAGCGTAACGCGTCCCTGAGAAGGCAGTCCGCGGAGATTCAGCTGCGCTTCCCTGCCCAGGAAGCGGCGAACCGCTTTCATGATATACTGCTTCACAGCGGCTTCCCCGTAGGCACGGTAGATCGAAAAAACCGGATGCGCGAAATAGAGGATATTGTCCGTCAGGACTCCTGCGTCATACCCGGATGCTTCATTTCGGTTGGGGGTATGCTGATGGCTGCTGAAATGTTCAAAGGAACGATTGAAGTAAGGATCGTAAATTTCGCCGAGGGAAACGCCGCCGGTCACCTTGATTCTCTGTGAGGCAAGATACATGACAAAAGGCGTATGGACGTAATCCGGAGCGAAATCATCCGCCGCTTTCACATAATCAGGCTGATAAGGACTGGTTCCCTCATGAATGACAGGCAGATCGAAAACAAATTCGTCCTTGTCGAGCGCCATGCCGCTGACACCGGAAAGGATCAGTTTTCCGCCATTTTTCAGGAAGCTGTCCAGTTTGGCATGAAGTGCGGCGGAAACGCGGACCTCATCGGGAAGAAGAAGACATTTGTATCTGCTCCAGTCCATTTCGGTATCGACGAGGTCGAAAGGAAGATGTGATTCAAGCAGCACGCGGGACGCTCCGACATCTCCCGGCAGTTCACGACCGACAACCGGTCGCTCCGGAGTGAACCCGCTGAGAATGGCAATTTCCGCTGCGGACTCAACATCTTCGCACCAGGCCTCTTTCTTCCGGACTTCCCGATATGCCGCGCCGATGATCTCGTAAGTGCTTTCATCAAGTTTTGCCGAAGGATGAAGCTGATCGCCGACGCTGCATTTGGAGCCGTTTGCAATCATTGCCGCGCACTCGTAGCGAAGAGCATTGGGATGCTTGAATCCGCCGAACTCTCCCCACGTTGTCTGAAATTTCCCGGTCATGCCCAGGAACTCCATTCCCAGATTCCGGACGTATGCGGCGGACATCGGATAGTGATCGTATCCCCATCCGCCCGTGGGCAGGGATTCGAGTTCCAGATGGCTGAAGTACTGGAGAATCTCCCGGTTTCCGATCGTGATATGGCCGGAATTGTGAAAGATCGGCATGTCGGAATTTTTGCTCCTGACCGCTTCGTATGTTTTCTGATAATAGTTCAGCAGGACTTTTTGTGCATATTTGCGGCGGTCCTCCTCCCGTCGGGGATCGAGCCCGTTTTCCAGCATTCCCGCCATGCAGTGTCTGCAGCAGCACTGTCCCTGGTGGATGATGTCCGTAAAAATGCCGCCGGCTTCGGGGAAAAGCTCCAGGACCTCCCGAATCTGCGCACAGAGGAAATCCAGATACGGGGAATTGAAGCACATCTTATGGAAGTGCGGATACAGCGGATCGTAAATTTTTCCGGTGAAATCAATTTCTCCCCATTCCGGATGGATTTCCGAAGCGTAACTGTTGATTCCGGCGGTCAGGTAAATCGGTGTCCTGACATCAATCTCCCTGCATGCGTCGACCTGAGCGCGCAGAAGATCGAAGTTCAAATGGGGGTGTCTGGCTCCCACCTTCGTATTGTAATAGGCATATCCGTGATGGCAGGTTGCAAACAGGGTAATGGAGTCGACTTCGGCTCTCTTGAGGGTTTCCTGCCACTCTTTCCGGTTGAATTTCTCTCCGATTCCGGGAATCAGCGGCGAGGTATGAAAATCCAGATGAATCTGTCTGAAGCGCATGATTGTTTTCCTCCCTTTTGGTTGGGTGTCACTATAAACCGTTTTGCGGGGATTGTCAAAAGGAAATCCATAAATAAAATTTATTTTCGCAGGAGGGGTCCAATCTTCCGCAACGAAAAAGCCCGCTGGACAGCGGGCTTCCGAAGCGGCTGTTCCGGGGAAGGACGACAGGGGATTATTTGTCGTAATTCCACGGCTGGGTGACATTGAAATCCGAATCCGGCAGATCGGGATTCAGCGTAAAGGAGATCAACTTGGAAATATCCGTTTTCCCGCTGACGGTGATCCGGGAGCGGCGCGGCATTTTGACATCGGAAATCCACTCGTAATCCTCGGAGACGGCAACGTAAAGCGAGCGGGAACCGGCACCGTCGTTGCTGTACAGAACGGTTTCCAGCTTGCGCGTCAGATAAGTTTCTGCGTCGATATAGAAGACATAGGGAGCGATGTTCGGATCGGCGACCCGGCAGATCAGCCGGTAATATTTTTTGCCTTCGCTGTAGCTGATGTCAATCTGGACATCCTGGAAAATGGTCTTGTAGTTGTTGCCCGGTTTCAGCATCCCGGAGAAGGTTTTGATCAGATTCAGTCCGGTTCCCTCCGGAAGTTTCTGGCTTTTTCTGGTTCTCGGATCAATGTTCCACGCGCTGTTGTCGCGGAAGAGAATCATGGAAAACGGCACTCCGTTGCGGAGAGAAATCTGCTTGATGAAATCCGGCTGTTTGAAAAGGACTACTGTGGAATAGTAATCCCGGTTCTTGCTGACCCCGTCGACGGATTCGACTTCCTGAATCAGACGGTAGGATTTCGCTTTTGCATAGACTCCTTTCGGATCGGTTGCGGCGCTCATGCGTTTATACAGCTGATCGATCGTGATGTCGGCCGGTTCGCCGCCGGAGAGATCCAGCAGATCGCCCTCAAGCCATGTGCAGGAGGATGCCATAATCAGGGTCGTCGCCGCCAGCAGACAACTCGCACTTTTGATGAGAAAATGGATGTACAGGTTCATATTGTCTCCTTATACGTTGTAAGCGGTTGAGGTCGTGGAGCCGCCGGAGGCGGTCCATTCCGTATGGAAAAATTCTCCACGGGGCCGATCGACCCGTTCATAGGTGTGTGCTCCGAAGAAGTCTCTCTGCGCCTGAATCAGATTTGCAGGCAGATTTGCCGACCGGTAGGAATCAAAATAGGCGATCGCGCTGGAAAACGCCGGGACCGGAACCGAATAGGTTATGGCATCCACCACGGCATAGCGCCAGAACTGCTCGGCTTTCCGGAGCTCTTCGCGGAAGAAGGGATCCAGAAGCAGGTTTTCACATGGGACGTCGCCGGAGAATGCGCGGCGGATATCGTCAAGAAACTTTGCCCGGATGATGCAGCCTCCGCGCCAGATCGCGGCGATGGAGGCAAAGTCCAGATTCCAGTGATATTCCTCGGACGCCGCCTTCAGCAGCTGGAATCCCTGTGCATAGGAGCAGATTTTCGAGGCGTACAGCGCCTGTTCCGCGGATTGGATCAGTTCCTTCCGGTGTTCCTCCCGGAAGATTTCGGAAATCTTCCGGCGTTCGGGATACAGTTCGGCGGCTTTCCTGCGTTCCGCCTTGAGCGCGGACATGCAGCGCGCAAAAACCGCTTCCGCGATCGTCATTGCCGGAACGGCGAGATCCAGAGAGGTTTCCGTGGTCCACTTCCCGGTCCCCTTCTGTCCGGCGCAGTCGAGGATGACATCAACCACGGGACGCCCCGTTTCCGGATCTTTTTTCCGCAGGATTTCCGCGGTAATCTCAATCAGATAGCTTTCCAGAGGACCCCGATTCCAGCGGGAGAAGATATCGGCAAGTTCGTCCGCCGGAATGTCATGAAGGGAACGCAGCAGAAGATAGGCTTCGGAGATCATCTGCATGTCGGAGTATTCGATTCCGTTGTGGACCATTTTCACAAAATGACCGGACCCGCCGGGACCGATCCATTCGCAGCAGGGGGAACCGTCGGGGGCTTTTGCGGCAATCGCCTTGAACAGCGGCTCGAGGTGCCGCCATGCGGCTTTGCTGCCTCCGGGCATCAGGGAAGGTCCGGTCAATGCGCCTTCTTCACCGCCGGAGACCCCGGTCCCGACGTAAAGAATCTGTTTCGCTTCCAGTTCCGCGCATCGGCGTTCGGTGTCGCGGTACCAGGAGTTGCCGCCGTCGATGAGAATGTCTCCGGGGGCAAGTTCCGGTTCGAGCCCGGCGATCAGGCTGTCCACCGCGCTTCCCGCCTTGACCATCATCAGGATTTTCCGGGGGAATTTCAGGCAGGAGCAGAATTCATGAATGGTATGCGACGGCAGAATGCGCTTTCCTGCTCCGCGTCCTGCCAGAAAGGCGTCGACCCGTTCCGTGGTGCGGTTGAACACGGCGACGGTATATCCTCTGGATTCCAGATTGAGAACAAGATTTTCTCCCATCACGGCAAGCCCGATTACTCCGATGTCGGCTTTTTGGCTCTCTGACAGCATGATTTCCCTCCTGCGGTTTCCTTACTGAAGAAATATAGCATGAAAAATGTGTTTTGCGAATTCCCCTTGCAAATCCCCCTCCTCTCCCGAATCTTTTTCGGCCCCCTTTCTGAGAAAAGCAAATAAAAAAATTGAAAAACCATATTATACCCCCTTGACAAAAAAGAAAAATTCTGCTATAATTAAAACAGGTGGTCCGATAGTGGTCCGATTTTTTATGGGGAATCCGGGATGAAAGAGACATTGAAAATCCGGCATTATGTGATGGGAATTCTGTATCATGCGGGGAATACGTCGGTACAGATTATGTCATCGCGCGAACTTGCCGCGCATTTCGGGATTGCCCGCAGCACGGTTTCCCTGGCGTTGAAAGAGCTGGTGGATGAGGGTTTCCTGATCCCGAAGCGCGGAATCGGGAATTTTACGAATCCGAAGATGTTTTTATCGTTGCGAACCGGGGAAATGCCTCCGCTGATCGGGATTGTGCTGGAAAGCGGACGGAATTTTTATGTTTCTGAATCCGGATGGAAAAGTTTGCGGCCAACCTGCGATGAGGTAATTCGCGAGGGATACAATCTGCGTTGTCTTCAGCTTTCCGGAACGGATGAGGATGAGGTGTTTGAAGAGATCATGAACAGTCAGGTGGATGCCTTGATCTGGATTGACCATGTTACATTGAAAGAGTCGCTCATGAAACGGCTTGCGGACGCCGGACTGCCGGTGATTTGTGATAATTCCGGTTTTTCGCAGGTGGATACCGTGGCTTATGATACAGACAGCACCTGTTATGAGATCGGAAGAGAATTTGCGGAACGGAATGTGCCCGCCATTCTGTATGCTTGTTCGGAGTGGTTTGTAAAACATGATCTGCCCATGATAAAACAGGCGTTCCGGGATGCCGGAAAAGAGTGCCGGATTACTCTTGCAAAGGAATGGGAAAAATCCGGAGCTTCTCTGGAAGAATATTTTAAAATGGAAAAACAAGGAGTGGCAATAGTGAGTTTTGCTAAACATTCTCTCCTTCGTAAGCTGTCGAATCAATTTCATTCGGATTTTGCGTTTTTTGACCGTCTGGAAACATTTTCCGGGAAATATGTCTATCCGCATGAGGACCGCGCACGCATGATGCTTGCTCGTCTGAAGGAGCGTTTCCTGGGAAAAACGAATCCGGAACAACGGCTGATTCCATTGAAATTCCTGAAATATAAATCATAAAAGGAGGTGTTGTGATGAGGAATTCAGGGTGTATTTCCCATCAGAAGGGATATCGTTTCACATTGATAGAGCTCCTGGTCGTAATTGCAATTATCGCTATTCTGGCAGGACTTCTTCTTCCTGCGCTGCACAGTGCAAGGGAGAAAGCAAGAACAGTTGTTTGTACGGGAAACCTCAAACAGCTGACTACAGCTTTCATTATGTATGACAGTGAAACCGGTAGAATTCCCCAAAATATTACATCTGGAACTCAAAAATCATGGTGGAGACAACTGGCGGAATATAAGTATATTCCGGAACCTGCTCAAAGTTCATCATGGACATGGAGGCCATATGGCGTAGCAAAATGTCCTATGGGAGCGGATGGTGCCTACGGATATAATTATTCGGGGAAACATAATTACACCAATTATATTTATACTTCATTAAAACAGTTCGTACTTCCAAGTCAAAAAGTGTTGCTTGGAGATGTTACTGCTGTCAACGGAATAGTCGGGAATTATGTACAATGGTATGTCAGTGATGTGGAGGAAGCGCTCAATTGTGATAAACTCATGCGGCGGCACAATAACAAGATGTATTTCAATATAAGCTATGTGGACGGACATGTTCGTACTTTGAGATTCAACGGAACTGGAATTTATGATCCAGGCTCTTTTGGCTATGCTCATAAATTTCCTCCGGCAGTGCAATATCGCTGAAAATGAGAAGAGGTATTACATGCGAAAAAAACTTTCTATGATTTCGATATTGTTATGCCTGACGCTGTGTTTAAGCGCGGCACCGGGAACCGTTACGGAGAAGGGCTTTGTCCGCGACTGGCTGATCAGCGGACCCTATCCGAGTTATCAGGTCAACGGAAAGGGTACAGCTCTGGACACCGATTTTCTGAATGGCGAAGCGGAGGCTGCGCCCTATCCCGGACTCCGGAGAAAAAGCTCCTTCCTTGCGGACAAGGCAAAACTGATCGCCGGAATCGGATCAACCAACGAATGGGGATTCACGGAAACAAAGTCGTTTGACGCCGACTGGAAGGAACATTCCTTTCCGAAGGATATCATCACTCTGGACAAGATGTTCCTTCCGATCGACGATTATTTCGCCGTGTATGCCGTCTGCTATCTGGAAGTGCCGGATGCGGTCGATGCCGTTTTTGGCGTCGGTTCCGATGACGACCATAAACTCTTTCTGAACGGAAAAATGGTCGGACGGCAGTACAGCTCCCAGGGGGTGGTTCCGAACAACTTCCGCTATCCGGTCCGTCTGGAGGCGGGAATCAACCGGGTCCTGCTGAAAATTGTCGATCGCACGCACGGATGCGGCTTCTGCTTTTCAGTTTCGGACCGCTCCGAAAAACCGATTCCCGGACTGAAGGTCCATTCCGATCATCCGGGAAGAAAGCTCGGATATGCGCTCTACAACAACGGATGCGCCGCAACGTTCCAGTTCGCCGGAAAAACTCTTTTCGAAGGGAAAAATAAACTGAAAATCAAAACGTTCCCTTCCAAAAAAGATGAGATCCGTTTCAACGGGAAAAAACTGGTGGAACGTGAATTCGATTTGAATCTGAAAGAAGGGACCCATCCCCTGAAACTGGAGTTTTTTGAAAACGGGAAAAGAGTTTCGGTCCTGACGGATCGTGTAACGGTTTATTCAAAAGCGAAACTGGAAAAAGAGAATCTCGCTCTGGAACAGCGGATTGCCGCTCTGAAAAAATCCCTGCCGGAAGAGGAACGGAAGGTCCGCCGTCTGGAAAGTGAGGTGAAATCAGCGGAGAAATCGCTGGAACAGACGTATGATGCCCTCGAAAAACGCTATGCGGAAGAACGTGCGTGGAACGTCGGAATCGCTCCGAAATCCATCGCGGAAAAACTGCCTCCCGCGACCTTGCGCTCCCGCCTCTGCGTCAACGGCGAATGGGAGGCCTCGACGGATCGGAAAAACTGGCATAAGGTTCTGCTGCCGCTGCGTATGATGAATCGTTATTTTCTCGGATGGGCCCTCCCGGTTCATCCGAAAAATCCGAAAAACGTATATGGAGCCTACGATGTGGATAAAGGCTATGAGGATTTCCGTCTGAGTCCGGTCGTGACGGCGAAACGGTCGTTTTTCCGGATTCCATTCCAGTATGACGGGACCGGAAGTGTCGTGTTTGTCTCGGAAGGAATCATGGGCAAGGCGAAGTTTTACTGCAACGGAACGCTCTGCGGAGAATATGACGGAAGAATCGGAATCCTGAATATCGAACTGAAAAATCTCCGGAAGGGAAAAAATGTTTTCGAGCTGGAATTTGAAGTCGGACGGATCAGCACCCGGTACGGGATTCTCGGCGACCTCTATTTCGATTTTGTCCCTTCGGTCCGGGTGGCGGATGTGTATGTGAAACCGAGCTGGCGGAAGGCCTCCCTCGACGTTTCCGCGGAACTGGTCAACCATACCGGAAGCGCGGCAAAGGCGGAGATCCGGCAGTACGCCGCAAAAGACGGAATGATCCGCCTGAAACTTCCTCCGGTCCGTACGATAATCCCATCCGGAAAAACGGCGGAAGTGAAAACACGTTCCGGCTGGGCAGATCCGCTGATCTGGGGAATCGGCGGGAAGTACGGCAATCCCGACATGTACGACCTTGTAACCGATGTTTATCTGAATGGAAAACTGGCGGATCGTCACATTCAGCC
>CALXMJ010000273.1 GCA_944389445.1 uncultured Victivallales bacterium
CGGCATGATCTTCTGCTGAAGCACCATCAGCAGAGTGGAAATGATGATGAACGGATGAAGTCCGATTCCGAAGATCGTCGGTCCGACCAGATCGGGCCTCGAAAGGTCCTGCGCCCAGAGAAAAGCCACATGGCGCAGTTCCACCGAGGAATCCAGCGTGGAATAGAGCGCAATGAATACCGGCAGCTGGAGCAGCATCGGCAGACATCCGCCGAACGGACTGACATTCTCCTTCCGGTAGAGTTCCATCATCCTGCGGCTGAACTCCTGCTGATTGTCCTTGTATTTCTCCTTGAGCTCTTTCAGCTGAGGCTGGATTCGCTGCATTCTCCGCATGGATTTATTGCCTTTGTGAATCAGCGGCCAGAGAACCAGTTTCACGATCACGGTCAGCAGAATGATGGCCAGCCCGTAGGAACCGGTCAGATCCTTGAGAAGATTCAGCAGCTGAAGCATCGGGCGGCAGAGCGGTTCCAGCCATCCCCAGTAGGCAAGGTGGATCGCATTGCCGGAGCTCGCGGGCAGCCCCTTCATCTCGGCGAGAATCTTGGGGCCGAGGTAGAACTGATAGGATGCCTCGAACGGTTTGCCCGGCTGAAGCGTGATGCTGTCATAAACTCCGGCAATTCCGGCCTGCTTGTAGCTGTCCTTGGAGCCGGTTTCGCGAATGGTCGGGTTGATCAGCTCGCATCCGCCGTCGAATATGGGCGTTCCGGAAAGAAAGGTAAGGAAATACTTGTTGGAAACGGCAATCCACTCCAGCGGTTCGGAGGTGATTCCCCGCTGGAACTTTTCCGCCTTTGCCGCAGGGTCTACCTTCACGACTTTCCCGGTCGATGCCAGACAGTATTCAATCATGTGAATGTCGCGCAGATTGTCGTTCGCCAGTTGTTTCAGCGGAGCAAGAGTCCCGCCCCAGACGATCAGACGCGGAATGCTGACTCCGGTCTTTGCGGAAAGCTGAACCCGGCAGTTCAGAATGTTGGACCTGTCGGTTACGGAAAAGGTTTTGACGAGAAGCAGGTCAACCGTGCCGGCAAAGACTTTGGTGACCGTCAGCTCCTGCCCGTTCTTCCGGTCAATGCGGATTGATTTTACACCAAGCCCGGGAATTGCGATGGAAAGCGGTTCGAAACCGTCCGTTTCCCTGACAATGATCGGTTTGTCTTCCCCGGTCATTTTATGGTTTTTCAGAACAATTTCATGCAGAATTCCGGCAGAATTGAAAAAATAATCGGTGTTTTTTGTAGTAATGGAATAGGCTCTGGGGACGGTCTTCACGGCGGGAGCGGGAGCCGTTTTCCCCGTGCCGGCGACGGTCTGCACCGGAGGCGTTACCGCGGGAGAGACGGCGGAAATTTTAGCGGCCGCGGTCTCAGCCTGCTGCGCGGCAAGCTGTTCCTGTTTGGCCGCGGCGATTTTTTCCGCCTGCCATTTCGGATAGTAAAGCGCCCATCCGATCAGAACCGCAAGGCAGATGACAACAACAATAACCGTTTCTTTATCGAATTTCACGATCAACACCCTTTCATACCGGAACCGTCATTCGAGTTACTTCCGGGATTTCGTTTTTCTGGGAGGAACAGGATCATAACCGCTGCGGCAGAACGGATTGCACCGGAGGACCCTCCAGATTGTCAGCAGTGATCCTTTTACGGCGCCATGCACTCTCAGTGCTTCAAGTCCATATTCCGAACAGGTTGGAATGAATCTGCAGCACGGCGGAATGAGAGGCGAGATGCAGATTCGATAGATCCGGATCAGAAGCATCAGACATTTTGCGGCAGGTGACACTTTCCCGGGGGATTCCCGGCGACACCCGCTTTTCTCAAAGCATCCGCAAGAGCGGCTTTGACATCCTGCATTTTCACCTTGAGTATTCCGTGCCGTGGAATCAGGATGATCCCGCATGGAGAAATTTCCGTTCTGGTCAATCGGAATGCCTCCCATAACAGACGCCTCGCCCGGTTTCGTTTCACAGCCCGTTTGTCGAACTTCCTGCTGCATATAATGCCGCACTTCAGCGAAGTGCCGAAAACCGGTCCGGACACCAGCATGACAAAATATTGCGCTGCGATGCGCCTTCCTCCGTTCTTCACCGAATCAAATTCGCTTTTCAGCTTCATTTTACAGTCCGGATCGAACCGGAAACCGTTTTTCCCCGATGCGTCCTGCGTGGAAGGCGTAGTGTCCATTCTGGCCGACGGCATATCCGTCAAAGAGCGAGTCTTTTCCGGCCTTTTGCACGACGACGGGCAAGTACAGCGCGTCCGCCGCGTGTCGCCATTCTGGCTCTGAATCCGCATTTGCGCAGTCTTTTGATTTTCGAAGGCTGATACGTTCTTTTCATTTTCTGTTTCCTTTCCTCTATGCTCCATAATCGGAATGATGTTTACATAAAACAAAATCCATGCATAAAAACACGGAGTATGAACTATACTCCATTTTTTGCGATTTTCAAGTGTCTGTTTGAAAACAGTTTATTTTTCCATCCCGGCGCATGCCTGAATACCGGAAATATCATGAGCGGAAACCGGAATTCCCTTTCGACTTTGTGAATTCCGCTGAAATCGCGGTGCGCGGTTCCGGATTTCCTTTCTTTTCTTCTCCCGGGGCTTGAAAAAGAAGCGGTTTTGTGCTCTGTTTTCTTCCAGAGAAAACGGAGAAGAAACGGAGCTTTCCACGCGGATGGCATCCGTTTCCGGAAGTGGACGGTTTATTCAAATGGAGAAAATCCGTTCCGGCGGCTGAACGATAAGGAAGAAGAGGAGGAAGTCATGGAGTATCGGAAGGTGGGAAAAACGGAGATGACTGCAAGCGTGATCGGGCTTGGAACTGAACATCTGGACAATCGTCCGTATGAGGCTGTCGAAGAGACTGTTCACGCGGCGCTGGACAATGGAATCAACATCATGGACCTGTTCATGCCGGGAGAGACGGTCCGGCGGAATATCGGGCGGGCTCTTGCCGGGCGGCGCGACAAGATGCTGATTCAGGGACACATCGGCTCGGTCGATTTGAATCAGCAGTACGACATCAGCCGTGATCTGACGGTCTGCAGGCGTTACTTTGAAGCTCTCCTGAAAGCACTGAATACCGATTATATTGACTTCGGCATGCTGTTCTTCATTGATTCTCCGGAAGACTATTCCGCCGTGTTTGACAGTCCGGTTCTGGAGTATGCGCAGTCGCTGAAGGAGAAGGGGGTGATCCGTGCGATCGGCGCCAGTTCCCACAATCCGCTGACGGCCCGCAGGATTGCGGAAAGCGGCGTTGTCGATCTGCTGATGTTCAGCATCAATCCCGCGTTCGACATGATGCCGGCAAATGCCGATCTGATGTCCATGATTGAGAATCCTTCCGGGAATGTGACCGGCATGGATCCGAAGCGGGCGGAGCTGTACCGGGTCTGCGAACAGTGCGGCGTGGGGATCACGGTTATGAAGACGCTTGGCGCGGGGAAACTGCTCTCGCCGGAGCATACGCCGTTTGCGAAGCCGCTTACCGTGGGACAGTGTATTCACTATGCGCTGACCCGTCCGGCGGTGGTCAGCACGATGATCGGCTGCCGTTCGCGGGAGCAGGTGGAGGAGGCCGTCGGATATCTTTCCCTTTCCGATGCGGAACGCGATTATGCGCCGGTGGTGAGCAGCCGTCAGAATGATTTTCACGGGGCCTGCGTCTATTGCGGGCACTGCCAGCCCTGTCCTGTGGAGATTGATGTCGCCACGGTCAACAAGTATCTGGATATTGCTCTGCTGGATGAGGCGAACGTTCCTCCGGGAACGAAGCACCATTACCGCGCGTTGAAACATCATGCTTCGGAGTGTGTCTCATGCGGAAGCTGTGAGGAACGGTGTCCGTTTTCCGTTCCGGTGATCCGGAACATGAAGCGTGCGGCGGAAATCTTCGGAATGTAGTTGTGCAATCTCCTCGTTGATGGGGCGGACAGGGAAAAATCTTTGAAATTCCAATAAAAATTTTATTTTTCCCTTTTTTTTTGAAGAATGATATGATATGTTTCCAAAAGCAACCTGAAACCAGAGTAAGGAAAAAATATGAAAAACATCAGAATTGGAACCATGGTTCGTGCCGGAGCAAATTCCGGCAGTTACATCCGGGAAATCATTCCGTACGGATTTGAATGTTTTGCGCTGACGTATCCTTCCGGCAGCTATCAGGGCGTTTCCCCCGAGGAGGTCGCGGAGAAGGTCATGCCGGAACTGGAGGGGAAGGATATTGAAATTTCCAGCATTTCCGTATTCGGCAATCCCCTGATGGATACGGAGCTGGCGGAGGAGACCAGAAAGTGTTTCCGGCATGCCATCGAGACCGCGCATCTCTTCGGAACGAATCTGGTGACGGGTTTTACCGGATCGCTCGTCGGAAAGAAACTCCCGGAATCCATTGAGCGCTTCAAGGAAGTGTGGGCTCCGATGACCGAATTTGCCGCATCCAAAGGTGTCCGGATCGCATTCGAGAACTGCAATATGGGCGGCAGCTGGAACAGCACCACCTACAATATGGCGCTGAATCCCGATGCATGGGAACTTCTCTTTGAAGCCGTTCCCGCGGAGAACATCGGTCTTGAGTGGGAACCCTGCCACCAGATGTGCCAGTTCATTGATCCGATGCCGCAGATCGGGGAGTGGAGCGAGCGTTTTTTCCACATTCACGCTAAGGCTCTCACTTTCCGGAAGGATATTCTTGCGAAACACGGCTATCTTGGAAAGGTTCCGTTTATGTGTCATCGCTCTCCGGGCTTCGGCGACAGCAACTGGGCGGATATCATTTCCGAACTCAGAAAGTACGGATATGAGGG
>CALXMJ010000274.1 GCA_944389445.1 uncultured Victivallales bacterium
GGAAAACCTATCGGATCACGGAGCTGAAGGACGTTTCGGTCGGCGCATTCACCAAAAAGGCCGTTTCCAAATATGAACAGGTTCCGGATAAAACTGATCTCGACGGAAAAGCATCGTCGGACCATACCCACAACTACAATGAACTGACCGGAGTTCCGACACCCTCTTCCGGAATTATGCTCGGGATTATCAAATCTTACGATCCGGAAACCGGAACAGCTACCATACAGGAGGCTAACGATGACTGGACGGAAAATACGGAAGGCACCATTCATGAAAACGTCATCGTTCCATGAGGAGGAATTATGGTTTATTTGAATACGCAAAAAAAACCGGAGACTAATGCTAAAAGCATTATGATAAAAAACACGGTGCTTCCCTTGGAAAAAATCTCCGACAGCATTGATTCACTGTACAGCGGTCTTATTTTCTGGGCTCCGCTTTCTCAAAATAAAACGTTTGCTGAAACGGGGCAGGAATGGACAACCGATGGGAATCTCTCTTATCAGGAGCATTATGGAATTTCCTGTGTTACCGGAGATTCCATCTCGGAATTATTCTGCTCAGACACGAACTTTCCTGTTGAAAAAGAACCATGTACTATGAGTATCTGGATCTGTAAGGCGGATGATTTCGATTCCAGCATTTTGAACTCACCAATATGCTATGGGAATCAGGCAGATGCATATAAGGACAGATGTATCATTACTTCCGCCAACGACAGTTTTCTCGGAGCTGGAGGAAACAGTGAAGCGATGATCGGGACAACCCCTCTTCCAGACAAACGCTGGATTCATTGTCTTGCAACTTTTACTCCTGAAGAGACAGGAATTCTTGTATCTCTGTATCTTGACGGGGAATTGGATTCCTCGGGAACCTTGGAGAATCTCTCTACGGAACTGTCCAGTGTTCGCCTGATCCCAAGAGGCGTATATCTGGCAGGAGCCAGAATTTATAACCGGGTTTTGTCCGGCGACGAAATTCAGAGACTGTCGGAGGAATATGTGCCAGATTATCCGAAATATCCTCAAAATTTGACTTCAGAGACCAGTGATCCTGACTGGGAAATCTACTCAAGACAAGATGCATGGAAAGTTTTTAGTGGAAAAAATGACGCAGGACCTTTTACAAAAAAATATGATTCATCAAGCGCAAACACAGAAGTTCTGATTTCTTGGAAACGAGTTGATAAAATTCCTTTTCACGCCTCGTCTTTAGTGATAAAAACAAACGAAGCTACTGTTGTGGAAAATTTTTCCCTTTTCGGGGAGGGGGGGTTTGAAGGATGGATTACCATAGAATGGATTTCTGTTGATGGCGCGTTTTCTGAAGTAGCAACGTTATTCAGTGAAACGAGTTCTGCGCCAGAAGGAACCCTTATTGTGCCGGTAAATCCAGATTTAGAGATAATTGGTTTCAGGATCCATATTGGAACTAATATTATAATTGAAGGTAAAATTGGAGGAGTCAAAGTTAATATAACAGGAATTGAGGTGATCTGATGATAAACCCACAGAAATGTCTTTTGTATAACAACATCGCCCTCCCGCTTCAGGATTTCCCAAATGGAACAGCCCCTGAAATCGGAGATAAATGTCTGCTGATCCGGGACAAAAATCTCTGCATTCCGGTCTACCAAAATATAGAAATGCCAACGGATGGGCTGATTTTCTATGCCGCGCTTTCAGAGGAAAAATCTACGGCGGAAACAGGACAGAGTTTGGAATCACATGGCGTTAATTATTTAACAATGGACACAATCCCGTGTGCATACCTCGATGGACACAGTTATATAAAAGCTCCATTCGGTATGATAACAGGAAATATGCCTAGAACAATGACGGCATGGATGAAAACTCCCAAAGACAATTCCTGGAAAGTCGGATTTTATTTCGGGGAGGAGAGCTCTTATAAAAATTTCTGGATAGGACAGGGAGGTGATGGCACGCTTTCAGCTTATGGATATGACGTGGATGCTATAGGACCGGAAAATGATGGAAACTGGCATAATCTATGTGCCACATATGATGGTTCTGTATTTAAACTTTATGCTGATGGAACTGAATTTGATTCTGTAACATTTAATTTAAATACAACATCTTCTGATCTATTCGTCGGCTGCACTGTAAAGATTGATAATTTCTTTAAAGGTTATATCGCGGCATGTAGAATTTATAACAGAGCCATTTCAGAGTCAGAAGTCCAACTCCTCGCAAATGAGTTCACCCCGAATCTGGAGGAATGACATGCTGGAACTGCTTCGGTTATATGCAAAAACGGAATCCGGATCATGGCTGAATGATTTGAATGCAGAATCCATCAACGTTCAGTTTATTTCCGGAACAGAGGGAACGAGACAGGCGGTATATCGTCCGCTGGAAAATACCGTGCTTCTGGCGGAGGATTCCGATCCGGCGGTTCTGTTCGGGTCGTATGTTCATGAGCTGTACCATGCATATCAGCGGCATAAATACGGACTGCTCCTCTACTGGCTGCTTCTCGGTCTTTTCCGTCCGCTGATGGAGCGCGGGGCAAAGCAGGCCGAGCTGAATGCGACTGAATTTGCCTGTAATCATCGTCTTGAAACATGGAAAACGGAGAATGGATTATGACAGACATGGAAACGGAACTTGCGTTCCTGCGGTTTGAATGCGGCCGCTACAATCTGGACGGTCGGGAAATCCTAGACCGGTACAACGATGCGGAACTTTCGACGATCTACAACGGCGCCGGGCCCGACAGCTGGAAGCCGATTGCCCGGGATATCCTGACCGATCTGATGAAACTGTTCAAGCCGGAGATTCTTCTCCATGATGTCCAGTTTGAGGAATCGGACGGCACCCGGGAAACATTCGATCGTGTAACAGAGCTCTGGAAACGGAACTGCCGGAAGATTTTCGATTCGGAATATCCGCTCTGGACCTGGCGCCAGCTTTCCCGCCGGTATCGGATCGAACGTGCGTACTGGTGGGGAGTGATGCAGGCGGGCAATCTGGCCGTTTCCGGCGGCGATGCCTTCTCCGCATGGACAGAGGCATATCAACGACGGGGGCGGAAATAACATTATCACAGTGCTGTTCAAAATGAAAAATCAGATTGGCAATGGATAGTAACAACCGTGATCGCCATCGGAGCGATCATGATTGCCATTCTCAAATAAAACCAAAAACTGAAAAGAAAAGGCAAAAAAATGGAGAAAATCAAACCACTCATTATTTTCGGAATCGCAACTCTAATCCTGACACTCATCGCAACGGGATGCAGCCACAACACCGGAGCCTTCACCATCGGAACGCGGATCAACGCAGGAGTGGATCCCCAGAACGTAACCGCAAACATCAGCTACACCGACGGACTGAACGTCGTAGACATCAGCCGTGAAAATTCAAGCTGGGATCTGGAGATTGACAGTAACAACGGCGTATCTGTCGACGGAAGCAACGGAACGATCAAAGGCATAAAACGCATTCGGCGCGACGTCGGACCGCAGATCACAGGGTATCTTGTGGATCTGGCGGAGAAAAATCCCGAAATGGCAAAGAATTATGTTGAAAGCATGAAGTACTTCTGGAAATTCCGTGCCGAACAGGGAACTGCTTCCAAAATGGAAAATCCAGAATCCCAAACTCCCGTTCCCGTAAATTCAGCAAATCCCGCGGAGGAACAGAGAATGAACACTCCGAGCGAGGTGAAACACTCGGAACAGTAAACGAATGTCTTCAAATGAAACAGCGATCCTTTACGACGGAATGTCGAAGGGATTCACGTCCTTGGACAGGATGTACAAGTACAGGACATATGCGGCAAACGCAAGGCCGGCAAGAAGAAAAAGAACATGCAGAATATTCCGCTTCCAGGAAGCCTTGAATGCTTCCAGTGCTTCTTCACCGGCCTTCATCTCGGCCAACAGTTCCTCTGGAGTCTTCGGCTTATGGGATTTGGAAGCTGATAGGAGAGTATAAAACATGTCAAACACAAAAACACGGCAGGCCGTCTTGTAGAAACCGAAATACAGGCTCACTACAATGGCAAGAAAACACAATGTCAAGCAGCACATCACATCGGCAAAGAAACGTTCACTTTCCAGCTGCTCCTCCCGATACTCTTCCAGCGTCTTCCGGGGCGCGTCGAAATCCGTGGAAAGAATTTTTATCTTCACGGCGTTTTCCAGCAGTTCCTTTATATCCGACATAGCCTCCTCCATGGATGATTCATTCCATGTTTACAATAAATCCTGTTGAAAGATAATAAAAAGAAAAAGGAAAATATCAACTTCCCAAATCGTCGCAGGAGCGGCATACATAAAACTTCTTTCGGATGATTCCCAGCTGACCGGAGCACTTGCAAAGACAAGAAAAAAGCTGGAAAACTTCGTGTCCTTCGCATCAAAAACCATGCAGCAGATGGATGGCGGAATGACCAAACTCCGGGAAAGTTTCAGCGTTTTCATGCAGTTCGATGATACAATGAGACTTCACCGGGCTGTGACAGCGGCTTCCACGACGGAGTTCGACAACCTGACCGGAACAGCAAAGACTCTCGGACAGAATACCAGATTCACGGCTTCCCAGGTCGTGACGGGAATGGTCGAACTCGGAAAACTCGGTTTCAGACCGGACGAAATCAACGCGGCAATTCAGCCGATGATGAATCTCACCTCGGCAACAGGAAGCGACCTGGCGCAGGCTGCAACCATCGCAGCCTGCGCTCCGGCAATCTTCCGGAAACGGGACTTCTGCTTTTCCGGGAAAAGCAGAAACTGCGGACAGGCCGTTATTTGACAGGCAAGCCATCGCCGGAGAGTCGGCGACCTTTGAAATACGCCCATGCTCCCCAGATCAAAGCAAAAACAACCCCCGCAATATACGACACATTCAATGGAAGGCCGAATCCAACCGGTCCTCCATGCGCAGGAGAAATCCAAAGGATGTAGGTAAGGACAATGAACGTCATGAACATTCCCGGGACCACCGTTACAAATCCATTTTTCCCGTTTTTCCACAGCCAGACGGAAACCGCAATCAGCGTAAACGACGCAAGCACCTGATTCCCCCACGCAAAATAATTCCACAGCTGTCCGAAAGTCTTTGCACTGATATTCGACCACCAGAGCAGTCCCGCGACAACCACAATCAGAGGAAGACAAAGCAGAATCCGATTCGATACCTTCGACTGTCCAATATGAAACATCTCCGCCAGGCTCAAGCGGAGACTCCGCATAGCTGTATCGCCGGAAGTAATCGCCAGAATCACAACGCCGACAATCGTCAGAATACCCATCCATCCGCCAAGAAAATACCGGGTGATTTCCACAAGCACATTGGTCGCATTATCCGAAAACATTGCGGGGAACATGTTGTACATGGCAAACCCTCCCGCGGCCCAGATCATGGCAATGATTCCTTCCACAATCATCATGCCGTAAAACGCCGGGCGCGCCTGATGTTCCGATGCCATCGTCCTTGCAATGATCGGGGACTGCGTCGCATGAAATCCCGACATGATCCCGCAGGCAATCGTTACAAACAAAACCGGCAGCACCGGGTTCTGCTCCCGAAAGCCGAACACCAGCTTCTTAAGTTCCGGAGTCTCCATCAGGAAAGTGGAGTTCGTAAAGGAATAGTGCCAAAGCATGGAAATGAAAATCGCCGCCGTGCCGACAAGAAGCATCGCTCCGAAAATCGGATATACAGCTCCGATAATCTTGTCCACAGGGAAAATCGTAGCGACAATATAATACAGGAAAATTCCTCCCACCGCATACCAGAAGATGGATGCATCAGGCATCATCCGGTCGATCAGTCCCGCAGGGATATTGATGAAAACCGCCACAACCAGCAGAAGCAGAAAAGTCATGAAAACCGAAAAGACCGTATAAACCGTCTTTCCCATCGACATGTTGATGAGCGCCGGAAGATTCGCCCCGTTGTGACGCAGCGACATCATTCCCGCAGTAAAGTCATGCACCGCCCCTCCGATGATATTCCCGATCGGAATAATCAGGAAAACGATCGCGCCGAACTTCACACCGAGGATCACACCGATTACCGGTCCGACCCCGGCAATGTTCAGCAGCTGGATCAGCATATTCTTCCAGTGCGGCAGAACAAGGTAATCGACTCCGTCATAGCTTTTTCTGGCCGGTGTTTCCCGGTCATCCGGCCCCAGAATGGATTCGATGAACTTCCCGTAAGAGCAGTATCCTACGATCAGCAGCACGATCCCCAGCAGGAACATTAACATTTTTTTCTCCTTTTCTTATCGTTATGTCAAATATCCAGTAAATGAAACCGTTTGATGAGCCCGATCACCCAGATCAGGAAAATGACAACCGGAAGAACATAAGCAATGTAGATTCGCATAATGTGCGGAAAATGGAATCCGATTCCGGCATTCGCCTCCGTCAGGAAGTTTCGGTATCCCCAGCCGCATTTCCTGGTACAGAAGAGTGTAATCATCAAAGCCCCGAGCGGCAGGAGATTATCGCTGACAATGAAATCCTCCAGATCCAGAATACTGGATCCTTTCCCCAGCGGCTGGAAGCTCTGCCACAGATTGAATCCAAAAATGCAGGGAAGAGAACAGAGGAACAGAAGGAATGCCGTAATGCACGTCGATTTCTTCCGGGGAAGTTTCAATTCGTCAATGCCGAAGGCAATCAGATTCTCCGCAACCGCGACCAGAGTGGTCAGAGCCGCGATCGAAAGGAAGATAAAGAAAACCGTTCCGCGCAAACCGCCCCAGGACATCGTCATAAAAATTTTCGGAAGCGTGATGAAGATCAGGGAAGGCCCCTGCCCCGGAGCCACGCCGAATGCAAAACAGCTCGGGAAAATAATCAGTCCCGCCATGACTGCGACAAATGTATCCAGCAGAATGATGATCGTTGCCTCCTGGGGCAAGGATTGTTTCCTGTCAATATAACTTCCGCAGATGGCAATGCTGCCGATTCCAAGACTCAGAGTGAAAAACGCCTGCGTCATCGCGGCATGCACAGACTGCCACAGTCCGTTATCCGTCATCTTCTTCAGATCGGGAAGCAGAAAAAATTCAACGCCCTCCCCTGCCCGGGGCAGCTGAAGTGCCTGTACAGCAAGCGCGATCAGCAGGAGAAAGAGTCCGCCCATCATAAACTTCGTAACCCGTTCCACTCCGGATTTCAATCCGGAAAAACAGATCAGCATCGTCACAGCCACAGCGATGTACGTAAACAGGATCCCCTCTCCGGGCGAGGAAAGAAACGAACCGAAAAATGCCTCGCATTCCTCCGGCTTGAGCGAAGAAAAACGACCAGTCGCAAAAAACCACGAATACGCCAGAAGCCATCCGGTCACAACCGAATAAAACATCAGAAGAATCAGGTTCCCGGTGAAAAAAAGCATTCCCGCTTTCTCCCACGGAAACTTCGAGTCCGGACTCTTCAGTTTTTTATAGCAGCCGACGATATCAAGTCTGCCGCCGCGTCCAATGGAAAGCTCCATCACCATCACCGGAAATCCGAGAACGATCAGGAAAAAAAGATACATCAGTACAAAAAAACCGCCTCCGTACTGTCCTGTAATATAGGGGAAGCGCCAGACATTGCCCAAACCGATGGAGCAGCCAGCCGTCAGAAGAATAAATCCCAGCCTTGAAGCCAGCATCTCCCGCGTTCCGTGTGCAAGATCGTCTCTCATCCTCTTTTCTCCGGAAATCTTATGAAATAATATCCATACAATGTAACTGTAAAACAGGAAAAAATCAAGAGAACACGGGGAAAAAGATAGGAGAAAGAATTCTGAGAGACAGAAAGGAAACGCAAAAACAGCAAACCATTCAACGCCGGAAAAGAAATCCTTCTGAAACAATGATTTTTATAACCTCCGGCTTTCACTCCTCCTGCGGATTCCGAACGTTCTTCCGTTTTGGATTTTTTCTTAAAAAAGTGAAGGAATCCCTGTTGAAAAAAAACGAAAAACCGCTATATTACTCACCATTATATTTCCAAATTGGAACAGTTCCATAACAGGATTGAAACAGATATGCCGGGATTAAATCACTATTTCCGCCTGCATCAGGCGATTGAACGCATCCGCAAGGAGGCGATCGCCGAATACTGGGAAAAGGAAAATAAGGACGATATCATCGCCGCCCTCACTCCGCGGCAGATGAATTATCTGATGATTATTCATAAGCGCGGCCCCTGCACGCTTCAGGAGATCATGGGGTTGACAGGGCTTTCGGCGTCCGCTTCATCGACAGCGGTTGACAAGCTGGTCAAGCTGGGTATTCTCCACCGGGAAACCGATGAGACGAACCGCAGATTCATCCGGGTCAGCGTTACGGCAGAACTGCTGGGGCATCTGGAAAAAATCGACCATCTGTTCCGGGAAAAAGTCCGTTTTGCCCTGCAATCGTGCGGAGCGGAAGACATCAGCGCGCTGGAACAGGCTTCCGGCCGCATTTTAACAAGTATGGGAACAGCAAAACAATGAAACAGACAGATTCAAAAGCGGCATATACCACAGGGTCCATCGGGAAAACCATGCTTGCCACAGCGGTTTCAATGGTCGCGGGAACCCTCGCCATGTCAGGCTACAACATCGCGGACACCTACTTTGTGGGACAGCTGGGCAGGCTGCCTCTGGCGGCAATGGGATTCACTTTTCCGATCATCATGCTGATCGGCTGCGTCTTCCGGGGACTGGGAGTCGGCGTTATGACGACCTCGGCGCAGGCAATGGGCGGCGGCAACAACCGGAAAGCTGCCCGCCTCATCACTTCCGGTCTTCTCCTGATTCTGCTGGTCTCCCTGCTGATTGCCGTGATCGGGATTTCAACCATCGACTGCACCTTCCGTTTCTGCGGCGCGGGAGCGGATGTCATGCCGGAAATCCACGGCTATATGACAATCTGGTATCTCGGATGCTGCACCGCTTCCCTCGGAATGGCGGGCAACGACCTGCTGATCGCCGCGGGGGATTCCAAAGTCGCCAGCGGAATGATGATGCTCGGCATGATCATCAATGTGATCCTGGATCCGATGTTCATCATGGGTTTCGGCCCGCTTCCCGCGATGGGCATCCGGGGTGCCGCTATTGCAACGGTTCTTTCCCAGCTGACTTCGGCACTTGTTGTTCTCGGCATTCTGTACAAACGGCATCATCTTCTGGTCTTCGGAAAAATGCCGGCGGCAATTGTAAAAAGCGCATGGAAACTGATCGTCAGTTATGCAATCCCCTCCTCCATCGGTATGCTGATGATGCCGATCGGTTCATTCGTCATCACACGGGTGACGGCGGTCTTCGGGAATGCCGCGGTTGCGGCATCCGCGGCGGCGGGACGCCTTGAAATGGTTGCGTTTATCTTTCCGATGGCGCTCGGGATCGCCCTGCTTCCGATGATCGGGCAGAATTATGGAGCCCGGCTTTACAGCAGAATCAATCAGTGCCGGCGCTTTTCCATGCGTTTTGCATTTTTCTTTCTTCTGGTTATGGGCCTCATCTATGTATTTGCCGCGCCGAGTCTGGTCCGCTTCTTCTCTCCCGATCTGGAAGTGCAGAGAATCATGATTCTTTACATGCACATCATTCCGTTCGGCTTCGGCATGATTGAAATCCATCGCTATTCGACCTTCTTCTTCACCGGCTGCGGCCAGCCGGTTGTTGCGGCATGGCTGAACGGACTGAGAATTCTCGGACTGCTGATCCCCTTCGCCCTGCTGGCATGGTACATTCATTCCCTGCAATGGCTCTTCTGGGGACGCCTGATTGCCGACGTTGCTGCCGGAAGCATCGGCTGCTGGATGGCACGCAGACTCACTCGCAGTCTGCCCGAGGACAAAAAGCCGCCGTTTGTCTATGAAAAAAGACCGTGGTATCTTGGATTCCTGCCGCAGCTGCCGAAAATGCAGATTGCAAAATAAGAAAGAATCCTGTGCAGAAAACGGAAGCATCTCCGTGCCGGGGCCGACGTTCTGCTGCGCCATCCGGTTTCGCTGGAAAGCGGAGATATTTTCTTATCTGCCTGCGCCC
>CALXMJ010000275.1 GCA_944389445.1 uncultured Victivallales bacterium
AGCTTTCGACAAGGCGAAGAGGTTTCTCCCCGATCACATATCCTCTTTTCCGTCCCGTATTTTCCAGATAGCCGAGCAGAGTCATGGTCCGTACGATCTTGGAAAGAGTCTGCACCTTGAGTCCGCATCGTTCCGCAAGTTCACCGACCGTATGCGGCCGATCCGGATCCTGCGCAACGATTTCGAGAACATGAAACGCCCGTTCGAGAACCTGAATTTTATCCTTCATTTCTCTTCTCCCATCCTCTTCTTTCCGGAAAATATAACGCAACCGGGACTCTTTTCAACAGCCGGGCGCAATCCTTTCGTTCCGGATGGCGGATTCTCCACAATAGAGAGACAAGCGCCGTTCCGAACAGAAGCCGTCTCTTGACAATTCCGGCAAACAGGGATAAAATGAAAACAGGCGGAACCCTGCCGTTCCTCCGGAATCATCACGGAAACACACGGAGAAAAGTATGAAAAAAACACTCTTGCCGCTTCTGCTCTTTCTCGCAGGAAGCCTCTCTCTGCTTTCAGAAGAAAAACTCCTGCTTGGAATCTATCCGGACATGCGGGAGTTCAAACTGCCCCCTCCCGCTGAATTCCATCCTCTTTCGCTGAAGGATCTGATGAAAATCGACGTGGACCGCATCCGGCGTCTTGAGAATCTCCGTCCTCTTCCGACGGATCGCGAAACCATGATTCGGATCGCCGAGTTTTACCGGGATGATCCGAATGGAAGAGACTCCTGGAAAAAACGGAATTCCATGTATGTGCTGCGCTATCTCAATTCCTGGAGTCTTCCCCCGAACGTCGTGCCCGCTTATCAGCTCCGCTGGCTCGCAATGGAACCGACACTCGATACCTACTTCTTTACCGGGAATCCGCTTGCCGGGAAATTCATCCACGATTACACCATGCACGCCATGACGCTCGACAAGTGGTTCTGGATGGGACAGATGTACCGAATCTGGAAGAAAGATACCGTCAAAAAGCGTTATGCGGATCTGCATACGCTTCCGTTCGCACAGTGCCTGAACGCCATCCTGATCCGCTGCCGGGATCTGTTTACAGCGGAAGAAATCCGGCTGATCGAATCCCGTTACCGCGAATATGTGCTGGATTCCTGCTTCGAAGATCTGACGCGACGGCGGAAATGGGACCGGGAACCGAACAACTGGACTGCCATTCTGAGCGGCGCCCTGCTGCTCTCCGCAAAATATTTTAACGAGCCGGCAAAAGCGGATTTCGCTCTCCGGCTTATGAAGCGCTATTTCCAGAACTGTTTTGAAATGGATGGCAGCTACGGGGAAGGCGCTGGATACGCCGGATATGCAATGAGTGTGCTCCCTTCCGTCTACCCGTATCTCTCGCCGGAGGAAAGAACGGAACTTTTCCGCGCCTCGCCTGTTCGGAATACAGCGAAGTGGCTGCTGTACCATGATATGCGGAATCCGGAAAAGTTTTACCGCGTTTCGTTCGGCGACGACAATTATTTTTCTCTTCCGCCCGCCGTCACAATGTACATTCTTTCTCTTGCCTTTGACGACTCCATCGCGGCATATCTCGGTTCCCGTTCTCCGTGGCGAAAACCCTGGTGGAACTGGAACGTAAACTCTCTGCTTGCCGGAAAGCGGAAGGATCCTTCGATCGCGGACCCGGAAAAATGCAATCTCCCGCTGACCGCCCGTTTTGCCAATGGGCAGATCTTCATCCGCGGAGGCTGGAAAGAGAAAGATCCGGTCTTCTGCTGCTATACCGTCGTAAAGGCAAAAGTAAACAGCCACAAGCGCCCGGAAAGCGGAAATTTTGTGTACGCCTCCGGAGGGATACCGCTTGTAATGTCGTCAGGGAACACGAATCTCTACCGCCGCCCGATTCATCAGCTGAGCATCCGGACTGCCGCGGCGAACACCGTCACAGTGGATGATTCCGATCAGCTTCCGGTTCCGAAACAGAAAACATCCTGTCTGGAATTCCGGGAAACCCCGGAGATGGTTCTGGTACGCCTGGATCTGCGCGGTGCCTATTCCCAGCCATTGAAAATGATGGTCCGCACGTTCGCATGGCTGAAACAGGAACAACGGCTGGTCATTCTGGATCAGGCGGAAGCGGAACGGGATTCGTTCCATTTCCGGGCACGCCTTCATCTGAATAATATTTTTCATAATGCCGCTGTGGAGAAAAAGGATGAAAAAAGCTTTTTCTATCGCCATCCGAAGGCCTCCCTGTGGATACAAACAAGCGGGAATGCCGAAGTATCAAAAGGATATGTGGTGTCGGAACGGGTCAGCCAATGGGATGAGGTCCGCCAGCAGAAAGAGGCGGACAAGGGGAATGCCCATGTAATCGCCTACGGATCAGCGGGGAAGGTGCATTCCGCCCTCTTCCATGCCGTGCTCGGGAAAAAATTGGCGCAGATCAAGGTCGAGGGAGAGAGCTTGAGTGTCAACGGCATTCGAATCCCGTTTTTCCGGAGGGAATCCCGTCCGGCAAAGGAGCCCGCACCGTAACGGAAAAGTTCTTATCTCCGAATCTCGGAAACGCCCTTGAATCCGGTCTGTTTTTTACAAAAAGCGGGCTGTGATGCTTTCCGGCACGGAACGGATCTCGTCAAGGGTTCCGGATGCGACGATCCGTCCGCCCTCGGAACCTCCGCCCGGCCCCATGTCGATGATGTAGTCCGCATTGCGGATCAGGTCAAGATCGTGTTCGATCACCACCACCGTTGCGCCGTTTTCAATCAGATGGAGAAACACTTTCAGAAGCGTACGGACATCCAGCGGATGCAGTCCGATGGTCGGTTCGTCAAAAACGAACACGGAATCGGATTGGGAACGTCCCATCTCGCAGGAGAGTTTCAAGCGCTGGGCCTCGCCGCCGGAAAGTCCGGGGGTTTCCTCTCCCAGCGTCAGATAGCCGAGTCCCAGATCGTGCAGGACCTTCAGGCGGGGATAAACGCTTTTCAAATCCCGGCAGAACTCCATGGCATGGGAGACATCCAGATCCATGAGCCCAGGGAGAGAGAGTGCTTTCCCCGCCCTGTTGACAAAACGAATCCGGTTTGCCGCATCGGAATAACGGGAGCCGCGGCACTGCGGACACGGGATTTCCACATCGGGGAGGAACTGCACGTCCAGACTGATCGTTCCCGTTCCATCGCAGGCGGCACACCGGAGAGCTCCTGTATTGTAGGAAAAATCTCCCGCCCGGCATCCGTGTTCTTTTGCGTCCGGAGTTCTGGCAAAAACCTTGCGGAGCTCGTCGTGAACATTGGCATAGGTCGCAACGGTCGAACGGACATTGATTCCGATCGGAGTTGCATCAATGAGTTTCACCTGCCGGATTCCCTCCGCTTCGACCGAGTGCACATGATCCGGCAGTTTCGTTCCGTCGATCCGGGCACGGAGACCGGGAACCAGACTTTCCAGTACGAGCGTGGTCTTGCCGGAACCGGAAACGCCGGTCACGACCGTCAGACGCCCCTTGGGAATCTCCACCTTCAGCGGGCGGACCGTATGAATTGATCCGGTGGAAAAACGGAGCGTTCCGAACCGGAAAACTTCCTCCGCAGGCGGATTGTGCAGAATCCGCACATGTTCGCGGCCGGCAAGAAACGGACCAATCCGGGAGGCGGGATCAGAGGAAAGATCGGGAATGGTTCCTTCGGCGATAATGCGTCCGCCATCCGCGCCTGCGTCCGGTCCCAGTTCAATGATCCAGTCGGCTTCCGACAGAATCTGCGTATCGTGATCCACCAGAATCACGGAATTGCCGTCCGCGACCAGGTCGTGCATCACGCCCGTGAGTCCGACGATATTCGACGGATGCAGCCCGATGCTCGGTTCGTCCAGTACATACAGGACACCGGTGGTACGGTTGCGAATCGCGCGGGCCAGCTGCATTCTCTGCCGTTCCCCGGTGGAGAGCGTGGCGCCGGCACGGTCCAGAGCCAGATAGCCGAGCCCCAGATCCATCAGCCGTTTCGCGGAAGAGAAAAACGATTCGCAAATGCTCTCCGCCATCGGCCGCATCTCCACCGGAAGTGAGGCGGGAACTCCCCGTACCCAGTCCATAAGCTCGGCGAGAGTCTTCCGGCATGCCTCATCCAGCGAGATCCCTCTCACTCTGGGTGCCCGCGCTTTTTCCGAAAGCCGGGAACCACCGCAATCGGGACACGGTTCTTCCCGCAGGAACTTCGCAACCCGTTTCATTCCCGTTTCATCCTTGACCTTCGAAAGAGCGTTCTCCACCGTGTGGACCGCACTGTAATAGGTAAAATCCAGCTCGCAGGCATCCTGCGAGTTCTTCGCTTTGTAGAAGATATGTTTTTTGACAGCGGGACCGTCGTAGACAATCTCTTTTTCCTCCGGAGAAAGATCGCGGAACGGCACATCGGTCCGCACCCCCATCGCCCGGCAGACATCCACCATCAGCGACCACATCAGGGAGTTCCACGGAGCCACCGCTCCCTCATCAATGGAAAGCGACTCGTCCGGCACCAGCGTCGACCGGTCAACACTCCTGACCATTCCGGTCCCGTCGCACTTGCGGCAGGCGCCCTGGCTGTTGAATGCCAGTTCTTCCGCCCCGGGCGGCAGAAACACGCTCCCGCACACCGGGCAGACCAGCTCCCTGCCCGCGGCAACCGCAAGAGTCGGCGGATGAAAATGACCGTTGGGACACCGATGTTCCGCCAGACGCGAAAACAGGAGCCGGAGAGAATTCAGCAGCTCCGTTCCTGTCCCGAATGTGCTGCGGATTCCCGGCACTCCGGGCCTCTGGTGCAGCGCCAGCGCCGCCGGAACATGCAAAACGTCCTCAACCTGTGCCTTTGCCGCCTGCGTCATGCGTCTCCGGGTGTAGGTCGAGAGTGACTCCAGATATCTGCGCGAGCCCTCCGCATACAGCACACCCAGCGCCAGCGAGGATTTGCCCGATCCGGATACCCCCGCGATTCCGACAATCCGATGCAGTGGAATGTCCACATCCACATTTTTCAAATTATGCACGCATGCTCCGCGCACCTGTATTGTATCGACGTTCATTTCATATCCTTCTTCTCTCTGCCGACAGAAATGCAGATCCCAATGCCGGGATTCCACGGTCCGTCCTCTTTCCGGCAGGGGAAACGATCCCGTTCTGGAATGTAGCACGGAACGGAATTTTTGCAACCTGTTCCGGAAAGGCCTATTCCTCTTTCCGGACGGATTGTATCCGGTTCCCCGGAGTGAGACGGAAATACAGCCGGATAAGCAAACCGGAATGCCTGGCAGACCGCCTGTTCCGGGAACAGACGTTATACGGCGAGAAGCAGAAGAAAATCCGATCGGGTTATTTTTCCGGCTGGAGATGAAAAGCCGTCTCCTCAATGGAAAAAATATACCGCCGGAGAGCTTCCCTGTTCTCCTCCAACTTCCGGTCTTGAACAGAAACGGCGGAAGAGATGTCCTTTTCATAAAAGCGGGTCCATGCGGAATGCCGCACCAGCGTGACGGCCCGCTCTCTGTTTCGGGGGATGTCTCCCGCTTCCGGCCCGGATCGCATCGGATTCCTGTATTTTTGCTGTGAAAAACATGGTTCCCGAAAACGTATAAAACCATCCTCTAGATTATACTATTCCACCCAATCTTTTCTCAATCTTTTTTCCGTTTTTCTTTCTTTTCCCCTCTTGACAAAAAGGGCAGCATATTGTATAATTATCTTACCGCAAATAATTGCGGTGATAATTGCGGTAATTTTACAATGAAAAATGGAACAGGGAAAAGACGATGTCGATTGATGTCATGGCGAGTCTGAAGGACATAGCGGAAACTGCTGGATGCTCCGTTTCCACAGTATCGCGCGTTCTGAAAAACAAAGGGGAGATCGCGCCTGCCACCCGGAAAAAGATCCTTGCCATCGCGGATCGGTTCGGGTATCACGACAACCGTCTTATTTACGGCATCCGGACCGGCCGGACACAGACCATCGGACTGGTCTGCGATTTCAGCAATCCTTATTTTCAGAGGATCGCGCACGGAATCGAACTGGAACTGAAAAAAGAGGACTACCTGGTCATCTTCTCCTCCAATGCGGAGAATGACCAGCAGACCCTGAAGCGTCTTGTGGAACAGCGTGTGGACGGCGTAATCCTCGTTCCCAGAAACGATTTTGCCGACACGGAATATTTCCGGGACGTAATTTCCCGCGGACTTCCGATCATCACGATCGACCGGAAAACTCCGGCGAACGTCGATTATGTCGGAAGCGACGACTTGTACTGCGGGCGCATCATGGCGGAACATTTCTATTCGCTCGGTCATCGTAAAATCGCATATTATCCGGGCCCCTCCTTCGCGAGTCCGGCACAGCTGCGTTTACAGGGATTTTCGGAGTTCTGCCGGGAACATCCGGATATTACGCTCACGCTCATAAAAACGCGGAAAGCCGTTGAAACCTGCGCGCCGGAGGAAGAGATGCTGATCGAATTTATGGAAACGCATAAGGAGATTACCGCCATCGGTACATTTTACGACTATTTTGCCTACGACGTCTGCCGGGCGGCATGGAAACTGGGACGGAAAATCCCGGAAGATCTGGCAGTCGCCGGAGTTGGAGACATGATTCCGCAGCGGGCCCGGCTCTTCGAACTGACAACCGTCGACCAGTTGCCGGAAAAAATCGCGGAAGCCGCTGTCCGGCGCATGATGAAGCGCCTGTCGCTGCCGAAAAGTGAGATGCTTCCCATTGCGGAAATCCGTATCAAACCAAATCTGATTGTTCGAAATTCAACCCTAAAAGAAAGGTGCATCAAGAAATGAAACTGAGAGAGAACTTCACACTTATAGAACTTCTCGTCGTTATTGCAATCATTGCAATTTTAGCCTCGATTCTTCTTCCGGCATTGAACTCAGCACGGGAAAAAGCCAATGCAGTACGTTGTTTATCCCGTCTGAAACAGGTAGGAGTGTTCGCCACGCAGTACATCAATGATCAGAACGGCTATTTTGTCGCTCCGGACAGCCGCTATATTGTGGGAAAAACCGGAGAGGAAGTTCCCTGGGTAAACGTGGTTGGAGAATATTTCAAAATTGCCTCCACATACGAATACAGAGACCGGAAAGCCGCTTATCCTCTGCGCTGTCCGGACCCGCGCTCCATGACGGAAGCGGGTAATGGAACCGGCTGGGCATACGGCCTGCGCTCCTGCAGCATTACCCCGAGCGCAGCATTCAAGTTCGGGAATCCGATCCGCACGGTCGCTTTTTCTCCCATGGACAATACCCGCCAATGGAAAGTCCCCTCGACCATGAAATTCATCGGAGACTCGGTCGCTTCACCAAAGGGGAGAACCGCTCAGAACGGGGCTCTGGATGACAATCATACCAACTCAAACGCCAAAGGGATTTTCATTGAGCGTCATGCAGGAACCGGGAACATGCTTTTCGGAGACATGCATGCCGCCGGAATCCACGGTTCGCAACTGGAAGATGAAGCAAGAGCTCTCAGCGGCTGGACCTGGCGGGATCAGTATGGAATCGCGGTCGGAACATACGCGGCATCCCTGAATTAAGCAAAGGAGATTATGAAAATGATACATGCATTGAAATGGTCCGTTCCGCTTCTGGCGGCAGGAACTCTCGCCTGTCCCGGTTTGGCGGAGGGAAGAGTGGAAACAGAACCGGTCTACCAGATGTCGGCGGCAGCAGTGAACGAATGGAAAAGCACGAATCCCGCCGCGGTCTCGGTCGGATACCTGCCGCGCGGCGGACAGGAGGGTAAAGGCGCTCTGAGTATCCGGATTCTAAAGCCGGGAAACGGAATTGTCGAAATAAACGGCCCGGAATTCAAACTGTCGAAACGTCCCGTATTCGTTTCGGTGCGCCGTCTGGAACTCACTGTGCAGGCGCGTCAGGACGACTGCGACAACGGAGCGGTCCAGTTCCGTATCCGCCAGAACAACGGCCGCTGGGCGGATGCCGTCAAGCCGCGCCGCGACTGGGATACCATCCTCGACATGGTTGAAGCGTGGAAATGGAAAAAATGGGGACTCTGGACCGAATACGGCAATATCGGCAACGGAACCACCTCCGCCCGGCTTGTCCTGCGGATTGATACCCGGGGAGGGAAAGGAAACATTCTGATTGAAAAACTGGGCATCAAAGAGATTACGATCATCAATCACAACATCACGACCGGAGCGGAATGGAACACCTTCTTCGGCGATTCCGGCAAGCTTGCCGTCCGCTGGTTCCAGCCGGACAGGATCAAAGAGGCAAAACTGACTCTCGTTGATGAGGAGAAAAAAGTCGTCAAGGAGATTGCTCTCGGTTCCGGGGTCCGGGAAACCGAAGTGCGTCTGCCGGAACGCGGGTTTTACGAAGTGCTTGCTTCCGCAGTGTACAAGGACGGGAAAAAACTGGATACCTCCTGCACGGTCGGCGTCATCGGAAAGCCGATTCCGGAAGAGGTACGCAAACAGTCGCGTTACGGAATCATGAGGGTTCACGCCAGCGGAGACTGGGCAAAACGGATCGGATCCAACTACGACTGGGGCTTCTGGACTCTCGACAATGTCGCACCGGGACCGGACGGAAAAATCGTCAGCCGCTTCCCGAAACAGGCTCCCAATGCGAAAAAACGCGATTTCATCTATCACGCGGGAATGCACGGCGTCCTGCCGAAATGGCTTCAGCAGCCGAAAGCGAAAAATCAGCATCTTTTCGCTCCGAACGACTGGAAACGCTACGCCGAAGCGGTCGAGGTCTGGGCACGGGACAATCCGGATCTGCCCGATGTGGTCAGCATCTACAATGAACCGAACGCCCACTGGCGCGGCACGGAAGAGGAGTTCATCAAGTTCCATAACGTCACGACCGATGCGATCAAAAAGGGACGTCCCGGCGCAAAGGTCGGCGGCCCCGTCCTCTACCGGATCCTGATGAAAGACTTCAAACGGTTTGTCGAAAAGGGAATCCTGAAAAATATGGATTATGTCGTCATGCACGCCTATGTGCACTCGACTCCGCCGGAACGGGAATTCATCGAAAACGTCATCGCCATGCAGGAGTTCCTGAAAACCACGGAGTACGCGAAACTCCCGATCGCCCTGACGGAATTCGGCTGGACCGGATATCCCGGAGACTGGCAGAAACCAGTCTCTGAACTGGAAAAGGCTCGCTACTGCGTCCGTTCGCTTCTGCTCTGCACGGCGCGCGACATAGACACTCTGATCTACTTCAACGCCCGCTATGCGCAGGCCGCGAATCAATACAATTATTCCATTGTGAAACCGGATTACACTCCGCTTCCGGCATTCGTCTCCTACTCGACCTTCCTGCGGGAAATGGCAACCGTAAAAGGCGGCGGACAGTATTTCAAACTCGCGCCGGACGTCTTCTGGACCGGCTTCAAGCGCGGCGGAAAAGCCCTCGCCGCGATCTGGACCATGGACAGGAAACTGAAAGTGACTCTTCCCGGAATGCCGCTTTCAATCCGTTCCATGATGGGGAAAACCATCGCGCCGACCCGCAATCCGGAGATCTCGCCGAGCCCCGTTTATGTGGAATTCGCCAATACCGGCATCGCGGAAATGCAAGTGGAAAAAATGCGGAACCTCCTGCCTGGCAGCGCCATCGCTCTCAATGCAGACGAAATTCTCGTTCCGCCTTTTCTTTCCCTGGAAAAATCAGACACGATCCGCTTCCCCGTCACGGCACCGCTGGGAGAATACACAATCATCTTCCGGAAAAACGGAAAGTTCCATGCACAGCCGGTCAACCTGATCCGGCCGTTCACGCTGGAATTCAGCGACTGGAAATGGAACGGGACCGATCCGAAGGGAACCCTCGCCTTCCGCGCCGTCTCCCATCTGCCGGGAAAAACGGAAGTCAAACTGGAACTGAAACTCTCCGGAAAAACCGTCGCATCCGGGAAAACCACTCTGGAGAACGGAAAAGAAACGGAACTCTCTTTCTCCCAGCCCTTCACCAACGGGAAACGCATGGAAGGAGAACTGATCCTGCAATGCGTGAAACCGATCCGCTGGAAAGCCGCTCAGCCGTTCGATACCACACCGATGGCAATCCCCTTCCTCGAAAAACCGGGCGCCGATGCCTGGAACGGCATTGCACCGCTTGATATCACAAAATGGGGCCGTCCGGACGAATACAAACCCGGTGAGCTCTCCCCGGCTTCCGCCAGACTGAAACTGTTTGCCGCGCCCGACGGAATCCATCTGCTCCTCAAGGTTCGCGACAGGGATCATGTTCAGAACGATCTCTGGCAGGATATGTGGAAGGAAGATTCCATTCAGGTCGGATTCGATCTCGACACCGACAGGGAGTGGCAGCCGAATAACGTCGGCAACGGACTCAACGGACACCGCGTCGTGGAGTACGGACTGGCGACCCGCTCGAAAGGCCGTCCGCAGGGATGGTGCTTCATGGGATATGCGGAAGGCGTGAAAAGCGGCCCCGCCTTCGAGCTGATGGATACGATCAAAGTCAATCATGACAGGACCGCCGGCATCACGACCTATGAGGCGCTCTTCCCGTGGAAACTTCTGGGAAGCGCCGGAGCCCCCGATCGGAACGAACGCATCGGAATGGCCCTGCTGATCAATGACGCAGGAACACGGCACGGACGGAAAATGCTGCGCTTCTTCGACGGGGTCTCCTCCAAAAATCCCGAAAAATACGGAAAAGTGAAAATCTACAAAACAGTAAAATAAGGAATGAGATCATGAAACGATTTCTTTTTGCAGGACTCATGCTGGCTTCGACCGTCTCCGCCTTCGCGGCGGAATGGTCGCTGAAACCCGTGGAAGGCGACGTCGCACACAAATGGAAACAGGGGATTCCGAACTGGACCTGGGATCAGAAGAATCCCTGCTCCGACAACGGAGTCGTCTGGACCCTTTTCCATCAGGACAAACTGGATTCGGAAAAAAGCGGACCCTTCCTCCCCATGAAGCCTGGCGTTGCCTCCAACTACACCTGGGTCTGGGTCGGACAGACCGATGGGAAAAATCCAACCGCCTTCTACACCTCCGGAAAAAAACTGATCGCCCCGCCCCGGACCAGTCAGGAAAAGAACGGCATCGGAAAAGCGGTCGGCATTCTCTTCAAACCGAATGCCGAGGGGAAATACGAAATCGATATCTCCGGCAAAGTCAGCGTCAGCGCACCGACCGCCGGACATGCCAGAGTCCAGATTTACACCCTTGACACTTCGGATCAGACAGTCTCCCTGCTGAAAGAGGCCAATCTGAACAGTCCGAAGGGGTTCCGCAATTATCCGTCGGAGCTGAAATGGAAAGGAGAGGTCGTCTTCGGGAAAAACACCGTGTTTGTCCTGCGCATCCAGAGCGTGAATCCGGGATACGCAAGCTGCGGCGGCAGTACTCTTGCATTCGAATACTTCCGGGTCAAAAGCAAATAAGCCCCGGGAACAGTGCGGCCCGCCGGAATAAACACAAGAGCCCGGAACGATCCGGGCTCTTTCATTTTTTCCGATGATCCGGAAGCGTCAGGCGTTTTTACGCTTCATGATCCGTTTGTGCACCCAGAGATAGGCAGCTGTGAAGACAACAAGACCGATCAGGATCCAGATGTAATTGTCGGCAATGAGCTCCTTGCCCTTGTGAACCATATCGACATAAGTCATATCTCCGGCGAGATGACCGAAATAGACGCCGATCAGAGTCAGAATGATGACCCAGATGCCCGCACCGAGCCCGGTAAAAAGAGTGAACCGTCCGAGACTCATTTTGGAAAGACCCGCGGGAATGGAAATCAGCTGGCGGATCGCCGGCAGCAGACGGCAGACAAACGTTGCCAGATCGCCATATTCGCGGAAAACCTCTTCCGCCCGGTCGAGCGTCTCCTCCTTGAGAAAGAAATATTTGCCGTATTTATGAAGCGCGGTCCTGCCCAAATAAAGGGAGAGATAGTAGTTGATGAACGCGCCTGCCAGCGATCCGGCCACTCCGACCAGAATGGCTGCCGGGCAGTCGATCCAGACATTCCCGAACGTCAGTTCTCCGCGATACGCAAGGAAACCAGCGGGAATCATCACGACCTCACTGGGAAACGGAATAAAAGAACTTTCCACAGTCATAAAGAAAAAGATCAGGAAAAAACCCCAGAAATGGGCATATTGGGCGGCATTTGCGATGTGTTCGGCGATCAGTTCTGTCATAAAATCTCCATTTGCTGTGCTTCATGAATCAGCGGTTCCGGTTTCTGCGGAACAAACCGGGAAAAAGCGGACCTTTTGCCCGATTCTCCTTGCGCTGGCGAATTATGTGATGTAAAGTACAGCATAATTTGTTTTTTTCCATTGAAGTTAACAAAAAATAATGAAAGTCTTGAAAGATGCATGAAATCGCCTTGACGATCGGCAGTTTGAAAATACACTGGTACGGGATCATGGTGGCAATCGGTTTTGTCCTGGCCATTCTTGTACTGCTGAAGGAGCGGGAGCGCGCCGGCATCACGGCGGACAATGTGTTCGATCTCGGATTGATCGCCGTGTTCGGCGGAGTCCTGGGAGCACGCATTTTCTATGTGATTCAGTTTCATCACCAGTTTGCGGGAAAGCCTCTGGATGTGTTCCGCATCGACAAAGGGGGACTTGTATTCTACGGAGGATTTCTGCTCGCATTCCTCGGTGTGTGGGCGTACTGCCGATGGAAAAAGCTCTCCTTTATGCGCGTTATGGATATTTATGCTCCTGCGGTGGCAATGGGACACGCTTCCGGGCGCATCGGCTGTTTTCTGCAGGGCTGCTGTTTCGGCAAACCGGTACATTCATTCTGGCCCTCGGTGGTTTTCCCGGCGGGCTCGGCTCCGGCGCAGCGGTACCCGGCGAATCCGGCGGACCTCTATGCAAGCGTGCAGACCGCGACTCACTCCATGCCGCTGATCCCTGTTCAGCTCTACGAAGCGGCATGCAACTTTCTCATTGCGCTGTTTCTGCTCTGGCTGCTGAGAAAAATCAAACGTCCCGGCGGAGTGGCGGCGATCTATCTTGCGGCGTATGCCGTCATGCGTTTCTGCATGGAGCTGATGCGGGGCGATCATACGGATCACATCGGGGTGTTCACGCCGTCGCAGACGATCGCTCTGTTCGTGATGCTGCCGGCGGCGGCAATCGTCTTTTATTTTGCGGGAAGGAATCCGAGTCATGAGCCCGATCCCGGAAAATAAGCTTGTATTCACGGTTCCGCCGGAACTCGACGGAGAACGCCTCGACGTCTCCCTGTCACGGCTTGCCGATGATTTTTCCCGAGTGCAGATTCAGAAAAGCATCGCCGCCGCGAAGGTCCTGCTGAACGGAAAACCGCAGACGGCGAAACGACAGCCGGTCTGCAAAGGGGACCGGATCGAATTCGAACCGCCGGAAGAAACAACAATGGAACATGTTGCAGCGGAACAGATTCCGCTTGATATTCTCTATGAGGACGATGCCCTTCTGGTCATCAGCAAACCGGCGGGAATGGTTGTGCATCCGGCGGCGGGGAACTATACGGGAACCGTGGTCAATGCGCTGCTCGGACGCGATCAGGAGATTCTGGAGGA
>CALXMJ010000276.1 GCA_944389445.1 uncultured Victivallales bacterium
CGAAGCTGGATGTGCTTGACGGATTGAAGGAGATCAAGATCTGCACCGCGTATAAAATCGACGGGAAGCTTTACAGAAACTTCCCCGCCGATGTCCATTCCCTGGAGCGGGTGGAACCCGTTTACGAGACCCTGCCCGGATGGGACGAACCGACGACAGCGGCGCGCAGTTTCGAGGAACTTCCCGCCAACGCGCAGGCGTATTTGAAGCGGATGGCGCAGGAGGTTTCCGCGAAGATCGGAATCGTTTCGGTCGGGCCGAAACGGGAGCAGACCTTCGAGGTCGGGGACTGATTTTCCCGAGCCGGGATTTTCGGGCGGATTTCAAACATCCGTCTGAAAATGCCGGATGGTTTTGTCGTTTGCAGTGGAAGTTTCTGCCGGTTTGGATTTCAGCAGTAGAGTGTTTGGACAAAGATGCCGTTGATTCATGATAAAAGAGTGTCGGAAACTTCTCCGGTGACTTCGGCGCTCCGGTCGTTTTTTTCGCATTTCGATCCGCTGCTGCTGGTGCCGATGCTGGTGCTGCTTGCCTTCGGAATCGTATTTGTATACGGGACCGGACAGCAGGTCGGCGGTGTTCATGCCGAGGTCTTCTGGAAACGGCAGATCATATGGGTTTCCATTGGTTTGTGTCTCTGGCTGTTTTTCTCTTTTTTCCATTATAAATATCTGGGGCCGGCATCCATTCTTCTGTATGCGGTGGCTCTGCTTCTGCTGGGGCTGGTGCTGGTCAAAGGGATCGGTGTGGTGCGGTTCGGTGCACGGCGCTGGCTGGATATCGCCGGTGTGAGCGTGCAGCCGGCGGAGATCGCCAAACTTGCGGTCATACTGCTTGTTTCGTGGCTGCTTTCCCTGAAACGGTTTCCGGTCAACAACTGGAAGACCCTTCTGCTGCTGTTCGTTCTGCTCGCACCATGTGCGTTCCTGATTTTGAAGCAGCCGAATTTGAGCATGATGCTGACTCTTTGCACTTGCGCGTTCGCGATCGTTTTCTGTGCGGGATTCAAATGGCGCTATCTGCTGATCGGGCTGATCGTGATTTCGATCTGCGCGCCGGTCGGGTACGGAATGCTGAGACCGTATCACCGCGACCGCATCCGGGTGTTCCTGAATCCGGATCTGGATCCGCTGAACAAGGGCTGGAACCAGAGACAGTCCGAGATGGCGGTCGGCAGCGGCAGACTGACCGGAAAAGGGTTCATGCAGGGAACTCAGAGCACGCTGGGATATCTGCCGCAGACCGTATCGAATTCCGACTTCATTTTCCCGGTGATTGCCGAGGAGACCGGTTTTGTCGGCGCTTCCTTTCTCCTTCTGATGTATGTGCTGCTGCTGATCGCTATTTTCCGGACCGCGCTGAATGCCCCGGATGAGTTCGGAAGGTATCTCTGCGTGGGAGTCGGGACGGTGTTCGCGATGCATTCGATCGTCAACATCGGCATGAGCATCCGCCTGATGCCGGTGACCGGGCAGCCGCTCCCGCTGGTCAGTTATGGCGGAACATTCATGCTGGCGTCGCTGTCCTATCTCGGGATTGTGCAGTCCGTTTACGTCAGGCGCAACAGAAATATTGAGGAGTGACGCTTTATGAAGGATGTGAAATTTCTGCCGATGTCACGGAAAGAGATGGAGGCGCTCGGCTGGGATTCGATTGATATCCTGCTCGTGACTGGAGACGCATATGTGGAACATCCCTCCTTCGGCACCGCGGTGATCGGCCGTTATCTGCTGGACAAGGGATTCCGGGTCGGGATCGCGGCTCAGCCGGATTGGCGAAATCCCGAATCGCTGAAGGCGATGGGACGCCCGAATATCGCGTGCGGCATCTCCTCGGGGAATATGGATTCGATGGTCTGCATTTACACCGCCGGACGCCGCCTGCGGAAAGATGACATGTATTCTCCCGGCGGGAAAACCGGACTTCGTCCGCCGCTTGCATCGATTGTGTACACGCAGCTGGCAAAGCGCGCGTTCCCCGGTTTGAAGACCGTGCTCGGCGGAACCGAAGCAAGTCTCCGCCGCGTGGCGCATTACGACTACTGGCAGGACAAGATGCATCCCTCGGTTCTGGTCGATTCCAAAGCGGACATCCTGATTTTCGGCATGGGGGAGACTGCATCGCTGGAGGTCTACACCCGGATTCGCGACGGCCGCCCGCTCGACGGGATTCCCGGGACTGCTGTATTCCTCGGAGCCCGGGCCTCCCGGGAGTTCGATCTTTCCGGATGCGCCGTGCTTCCCGATTATGAACGGATTTGCAGCGACAAAAAGGCTCTGGTCGAGCAGACCATCACAATTGAAGCGGAGATGAATCCGTGGTGCGGACGGCGTCTGGTTCAGCGTTACGGCGATCGCCTGCTGGTGCTGGAACGCCCGAATCCGCCGCTGAGCCAGGAGGAGTTCGATCATGTCTGCGAACTGCCTTACGGCATGGGACCGCATCCGAGCTACAAGGAACCGGTGCCTGCCTATGAGACGGTGAAATTTTCGATTCCGGCGGTCCGGGGGTGTCCCGGAGGCTGTGCGTTCTGCGGGCTGGTGGCGCATCAGACGCGGCATCTCGTCTCGCGTTCTCCGGAGTCTGTGATGAGAAGTATTGAGCGACTGAAGAAACTGCCGGACTACAACGGGATCGTCAGCGACATCGGCGGCGCCGCGTCAAATATTTTCGGGAACCGGACCGCGGATCATACCCTGTGCGAAAAATGCCGCAGGGTCTCCTGCATGTGGCCGAAGCCGTGCCGAAACTACATCCCGGATGGTTCCGTGCTTCAGAAACTTCTGCGCAGAATCCGTTCGACTCCCGGCGTGCGGAAGGTGTTCCTGAATTCGGGAATGCGTCTGGACCTCGCTCTCCGTCAGCCGGAGCTGACGGAGGATATCATCCGTCACCATGTTTCCGGGCATCTGAAGGTTGCGCCGGAGCATCTGCATCCGCGTGTGCTGAACCTGATGCGGAAAGGACAGCCCGGCGAACTGGAGGCCTTTATGAAGCTTTTCGACCGCTGCTGCCGGGAGGTGCACAAGGAACAATACCTGATTCCGCTTTTCATTTCGAACTTCCCCGGCTGTACCGAGGCGGAAATGAAGGTCGTGGACGACTTTCTGGAGAAGCACCACTGGAGTCCCCAGCAGGTGCAGGATTACATTCCACTGCCCATGACCATGGGGGCGGCAATGTATTACAGCGGACTCAATCCGTACACCGGAGAGGAAATTGCAGTCAACCGCGGCCTGCGGGAACGCAGAACTCAGATTAAAATGCTGAAGAAAAAACGCGGATCAAAATACCAGAACCAGAAATTCAACAGGAAAGGATAAAGGTGATCTCCATGACACTGCAGGTTTCCCCGTCTTCCAACCCGAAAAGTCATCTTGATGACGATTATCGCACTCTGCCCGAGGAATACCGCTTCAAAATCACGGAGTCCGGCAATATTGTGAATTCCGAGTGGGTCGGGTATGAGGATCTGGTTGATTACCGGGAGTTTATCATAGACGATCCCGGTTCCTTTTTCTTCAATGTCTCGAATCTTTCGCAGAAGCTGACTCTGACCGTTTACGAACGGAAGGAGCCTGAGAATCCGTCTTCCGCACTGAAAAAACTGACCTCCATTTCAACCGGAAAGTCGAAAGATACGAAAGCTGTTCTGCTGGATGCCGGGCATTATTACCTCAAGGTGGAATACAAAGGTTCCAAATACGGCGGAACCGATTACAACATCGGCGTGATTGCGGATGTGTTCACTAAAAGAAATAACGAGGACGATGAATTCAAGAACAATGCGCTTCCCGATGCCTATACCGTGACATTGAACGGTTCCGGGAATCTCATATCCAATGAATGGGTCGGATACGGCGATACCATTGACTGCCGCCGCGTTCAGCTGGATTCCCCCGGGGCTTACCGCTTCTTCCTTTCCGATATTACGAACAAGGTCCGCCTGACTGTCTATTCCGTCACATACAACAAGGACGGTTCGGAAAAACTGAAAAAACTGACTTCCATAACAGCCTCGGGAAATCAGACAAAGGGAACGAAAGAGCTCCTGATGGCTTCCGGAGAGTATTATGTCACCGTCGAGGCGGTGGACTGGAAGAAAGGACGCAATACCGATTACGCCGTCAATGTGGACGGCACCTCCTATTTCAAGGCGAACAATACAGACGACAACTGGAATGATCCCGGCGTCCGCGAATTTCAGATCGGCGGCGCCGCGGAAACCTTCCTTTCCGATGAATGGGTCGGATTCGGCGATTCAATTGACTGGATCCGTATCAATATTACCACACCGGGATATTACAATTTCAGTATTCAGGACCTTCAGAATAAAGTGAAGATGACCGTTTACACCATCAGCGATACCGGAAAGAAAAAATCTCTGGGTTCCATCACCTATACGCCGTCCAAAGGAAATTCAACCACTCTGAAGAAACCTCTGCTGCTGGATCGCGGCACTTATTACATCGCGGTTGAGGCTCCCAGCTGGAAAAGCGGGAAAAACACCGATTACGCTCTCGGCTCCATGGCGGGAGAACTCTATGGGAAAGCGGATGACGGAACGAACAATTCCCGATCATCCGCAGTCGAAATCCAGCTTTCCGACGGCGGGGTCCGGAATGACTGGGTCGGCTTCGGCGACAGTCAGGATCACTTCTATTTTGTCGTTCCGGCGGAACGGGATGATAAATACTCTTTCGTCTTCAACGGCGTCAAGGGAATGGCGACTTTGAAGATTTATCTTTATAACGGCAAGTCTTACAAAAAACTGGATACGCTGAAAACCGGGGAATCGGCAGTTCTTGATTTCGATCGTCTCAAGGTCCAGACAGGCGACCGGATCTATCTGGAAATCGCCTCCGCCGACAGCGGAAAAGGAAAGAAGAATACCGATTATGATGTGCTGATTGTGCCGGAATCTCCTTCTGTCTACAGTGCATCCGCATCGGCGGCACTCTCCGCGCAGAACGAGTTCAGCGGCAACGGACGGGACCTTCTGACGCTCGCCTGATTCCGTCTCGGGAAGAGAGTTCCGGTTCGCAAAAAAGGCAATGAATTATGTTCATTGCCTTTTTTTGCGCTTAAAATGCATGATTTTTCTATTTCTTTTGAATAATGTATTAATTTGGATTTGACATTTTCGGGGAGTTGTGATATTCTAGCCTCTGAGAGAGCGTTTGCAGCAGCAGGGGATAGTTGAATGAGTTTGAACGCAATCCTTGTCGAAGCGGGATCCTTGATGGATGACCATGTCCGCGGTTTTCAGGCCGCGGACTCCGATATTCTTGTTGCGCCTGTCCACGGGAAATCCGGAAAAATATCGGCTGTGTCCGGGGGACTCCGCCCTTTCCGTTTTCCGCATGACTGTTCGGCGAGAACCGCGCAATTTTCTTTTCTTCCTGCCGCGGATTTGGCATTTATCGGACCTGTGGATGGCTTTGTCCATCAAGGCCGGCAGGCGGAACGCAAGGTTTCGCCGGTACACGGCATTCCTGCCGGAAAAGAGAGAAACTCCAATTTCATTTTTATAAAACCGTGGGGTGTTTTACATGGATAAGGATTATTTGAAACGAAAACTGAGGGGGTGTCTGCTCGGCAGAGGTGTCGGGGAGGCGCTCGGTCGTCCGTATATCGGCATGAACGATCCCATGGATCTGATGTTTTTCGATCCTGTTCCGGAGGAGGATGCTTCTCTGTGCACACTGGATTTTCAGATTCTCTGGCTGAGGGTGCTGAGAAAGGTGCCGGTCGGTCCGGTTGCGGACCGTGATCTTTTCGCCCAGTGCTGGCTGGATCATGTCCGGTATTCGGAGGATGAATACGCGGTTGCCCTGCGGAATCTGAAGAATAATATCATGCCGCCGTGGTCCGGCAGTTTTGACAATTTTTACTGTGATGGTTTCGGCGCGGCTCTGCGTGCGGGCCTTTGGGCCTGGCTGGCTCCGACCAAGTGCGAACTTGCTGCTCAGCTCGCGTATGAGGATGCCTGTGTCGATCATGATTCCGACGGTATTTATGCGGCGCTCTTCATTGCCGTTCTGGAAAGCGCGGCGTTTATTGAGAACGATATGAATAAACTGCTGGATACGGCATGTTCTTTTATTCCGAAGGATTGCCGTCTGGCCGCGGCGATTGCGGATGCCCGTTCCCTCTGTGCGGAGAAGAACGACTGGAGGGAGGTCCGTTCCGCTCTGCTTGCCAAATATGAATGTGAGAATCTTACCGATTCCGTCATGAATTTCGGGTTTATCATTACAGCTCTGCTGCTGGGAGAGGGCGATTTTGAACGGTCTGTGCTGATCGCGGCAAACTGTGCGAAAAACACGGCGGCGAATGCGGCTGTCGTCGGAGAAATTCTCGGATTGCTCAATCCGGAGGAGATCCCCGAAAAATGGCTGAACTATCTGCCGAAACGGATTGTTCTCAGCGGAAATATTCTGGATATCGAAGACCCGCCGCCGACTCTGGATGTGTTCGTGGATATCGTTACCGAGCTGTCCGAACAGGTGGTTCTCGGCGAGCCGCTCGTGGCGGACGAACCGGACTGGGATCAGTATCTGATTCCGGTCAAATGCGGAGTCTTCCGCAAGTGGTCGCGTCTGGATGAACGCCGGACTCCGCCGGATATGGAGTGCATGAAGACCTCCTATACCTTCCCGGGATGTTTCAACTATCTGGATTCGTATGAGGTCCCTGCGAACTCCCTCTATATGATGAAGTTCGAATTCAAGATCGAGGAACGCAAACGGGTGCGTGTGGTTTTCAACTCCAACGCGATTTCCCGCGTCTGGCTTGACGGAGAGTTCGCATTCGGGCGTGACGGCGGCTGGATGTCGCCTTCCTATTCCTCGGTGCCGTTGAACC
>CALXMJ010000277.1 GCA_944389445.1 uncultured Victivallales bacterium
CGGAGAGCGCCGTACGCATGCGGGCATAACACTCGGAAACGGCAGCAAGACGGGAATTGTCATGCGTTTCCGCATAATTCACCATCAGGCCGTTGCCGATGCTTTCCTTCCATGCGTAATTCAGATAACCTTCGATCTGCTGGCGGGAATAGTTCTGGAAGAGTTCGGAATATGCCCAGTTCATATTTGCGTAATCCAGCAGACGCGTTGTGACGGCGGGATCGCCGCCCAGCCCCTCCAGCAGGAAGATGATGTCGGGATACTTTTCACGGACCCGCGCAATGATATACTCCCAGGCGGGAACGGGAATCATGTATCCGGCGTCGCAGCGGAAACCGTCCACGCCGCGGTCGCACCAGATGATGAAGATATTGGCAATGTATTTCCAAAGTTCTTTTTTACTGTAATCGAGTTCCGTGAGGTCCTCCCAGACGGTACCCCACGCACCGGGGGAGATGATGGTTCCATCCGGTTTGCGCTTGAGCCATTCGGGATGCATCTCGTGAATCCGGGATGCCCAGCCGGTATGATTGATTGCAATATCGATCATCAGTTTGCCGTTTTTCGCATGGACAGCATCCACAAGCTCCATGAACTGTTCCAGCGGAGTGGCGGTGCGGTCGAACTCCGCCAGCGAGGGATCAACCCCTTTGAAGTTCAGCGAAGCGTAGGGGCTTCCGAAGCGGCCCATGCGCGCATAGACGGTAGGAGTCGGGTTGATCGGGAGCAGATGCAGGATGCGGCATTTCATGCGGTCGAATATGTGGTCCAGCTCCCGGATGAGATCCCGGAAGGTGCCGGAAGGGGGAATGACCGTATAGTCCTGCCGGTCGAGAAAATCCGTTGATGCGGAAAAAGTCGGGTTCGGAGGCAGGGTAAAGGGCTTTGTCCTGTTCGGCCCGAACTGGCGGACAAACGCACAGTAAATTGAATTCGCGCAGCAGTATCCCGCCGGACCGACGTTGACATGCACATTGGGGCCGTCCGGCCAGAGGGAATTTTCGGAATTCTCGGGCATAAAGAAGCATTTTGCCTCGAAATGTCCGGTTTCAATGAGACCAAGGCGCAGAGAGAAGGTCCCGTCGCCCTCGTCGTTCATGGGGATGTCGTGCCAGTCCTGCCCGGCGGGCACAAGGCCGCTGTCCACGATGGAGATCGTTTCCGCGCGCCGGACGGCGGCGTTACCGATGTTGGTCCGGAGAAAAGCACGTCCCCTTCCCTGCACCCGCAGGACAAAATCCAGAACGTCTCCGGTGTAAAGAAGCTTATGGGTTCCCGGTTCGGGAGTCTGTATCGGGTTCATTTGCGGACTCCTTTTCTGGTTATTTCACAACGATTTCAATGGGGGCGCTCTTTGCGGAAACGGAATCCAGATCAAGTTCGCCCCTGATCGCGTAGCGCCCGGAACGGGATGCATTCCGGATAAAGTTCAACGGGACATCGACAAGCACGCCGTTGTTCGGAGCAAGCTCCAGCGGATACCGGGGCACTTCGGTTTTCAGCAGATTGCGTTCCGATTCCTTCCATTGATTTTCCGGAATTCTTGTCGCCTGTCCGGCTTCCGGGCATTCCGCATACAGCACACGGATGTTCTCCTGCTCGTGCATCTTCCATTCGTGGATGGAGAGCTGATTCGCTCCGGCGTTCTTCAGGGAAAAACGAACCACCGGATTCGCTTCTCCTCTGCGGTAATTGCCCCGTGTGGAAATAATATCCAGCTTGAGGGTGTAATTGGTCAATTTGGGATATTTGTTCTCCTTGCTTCTGGCTGATTTCCGTTCATCGGAAGAGCAGGCAGTGAGCAAAGACATCGCTGCCAGCAGAACGGCGGCAGACAAAAGCAGAATCGGATTCCGTATCTTCATGGCGAATAGTCCTTCCATAGCATTCCGTTCTGATAATGTATCACGAAGTTGCGCTTATTCAATAACGGATTTGCACAAACTGAAAAATTGACATCCGCGTCCGATCCGGGAATCGGGATTCTGCAGGAGGAACTCTCCGTATCCCGCAGGGAAAGGACGGAATACGGAGGAATTTTTATTCAGAAATCACAGAAACGCGGTCCGAGAATGCGTCCGCCGTCGATGGTGTAATCGACCCCTGTGATGAAGGACGAGTCATCGGATGCGAGGAAGACGATCAGATTTGCGATCTCCTCTCCGCTGCCGGTTCTCCCGATCCATGTCCCTTTCGTTTCTCTGCGGACAGGTCCCACCATACCTGGAGAAACGCAGTTGACCGTAATGTTCTTTTTGGCCATCTCCATTGCCAGAGTTTTTGTCATCATGATGACTCCGGCCTTTGCCGCTGCGTAATCGCAGTATCCGGGCAGTCCCACCTCCCCTGCGATGGATCCGAGATTGATGATTCTTCCATACTCATGTTCCATCATCTGTTTCAGGAATGCCTGCGTTACGCGGAAAGTTCCGGTCAGGTTCAGATTCAGAGTTCGGATCCACTTTTCCTCGTCCGTCGCCTCGAAAGGGCTCTGGCGCCAGACGCCGGCGTTGTTGACCAGAATATCGACCCGCCCGAAATCGGCGAGAATCTTTTCCGCGGCGGACCGAACGCTTCCGGTGGATTCCACATTCATCTCATAAGCCCGGATCCGGATCCCTTCACGCCGGATCGAAGAAGCGGCTTCCTCCGCCCGTTCCGGAGAAAGATCCGTCAAAGCAACCGCGACTCCCTGTTCGCAGAGTTTCCGGCAGAGAGCTTTCCCGATTTCGCCCGCACCGCCGGTGACAACCGCCGTCCGGTTTTCAAATTTCATAGCAAAAACTCCTTTCAGTGTCTCAATCGGTTTCGGAGATGTCCCAGTGGTAATTGTCAAGAACAGTCCTCATGGAACGAACCGTCGGCTGGGTCATCAGTGCGAACTCCTCGTAGCGGTAGGCGGCAAAAGTGATCGACACCCCGAGGCTCATTCCCAGAAAACGCTGAATACGCCCGAACTTGCCGTTGCACAGATGGACAAACGGCTTTTTGAGTTCGCGATGCAAAAGCATGGTTGTCCGGACCGATTCGGCAAATTCCTCCTGCGTATTGGCGACTGTGACGATCTTGACCACATCGGGCCCGCGCTCTTCAAAGGAACGAAGCTGCGCAAGAACCGCATCCGCCGACATCACCCGCTGCGGATGCGACGACATAATCACCTGCGACCCCATCGCGTGAATCCGGTCGATCAGACGCTTCTGCTTTTCGATGGCTTCCGGATTGTGCGTAATCTCGTCGGGCGAAGGATCATACAGATCCCCCATCACATCGATCATTCCCGCTCCGGCATCCGCCGCGGCGAGCAGAAGCTCCTGACGCGGTTCATCTTCCTTATGCACATTCCAGCGGTCGTTTCGGTAGAAAATGAACATGAAAGGAAGATTCACCGACTGGATGATCCGTTCGAACACCTCCCTTGTCCGGTATTCCGGTTTCAGATCTCGAAGTTCGATTCCGATTGCGTCCGCGCCGTCGAATTCCGCTCCGCGCGCCTGAGCGATCAGGCTTTCCGGAGTCGGACCGGTCATCAGAGCCGTCACCATGGCGCCATTCTTTTTCTGGAAAAAGGTTCGTTTCATTCTGCTGGCCTCCCTGTTGAGTTTGCCTGTTTCTAATATAGATGAACGTTTTTCCCGCCGCAATGTCAGAAAACCGCCGTTTTATTGCACTTTTCTTTTATTCCGATTTGAAAAACGGTTCCCGGCAATTATAGTTTCGTTATGAATATCACCGAAATACATTTACGCATGCCGGAACCGTGGATGTGGTATGAAAGCATGACTTATCCCACGAGTTACTGCACAAAAATGCATCGTCATTCCGCTTGGCAGCTGACAGCGTCGCTGTTCGGGACGTTTCGTTTCCGGATGGAAAAGGGAGAAATTCTTCTGCCGCCGGGCGATTGGATTTTATTCTCGCCGGAACTGCTTCACGACGCCGGAAGCGACTCCCCACGTTCACGGGCCATGCAGATTTTTTTCCGGAGGTTTCCCCACGATCTGCTGCCGGAACTGGCGAATCGCTTCAACCTCCGGCGCGGAATCTTCCGTACCGGGCACGGTTCAACGGAACGATTCTCGCAAATCGCGGAGGATTTTCTGCAAAAGGCAGGTGACACAGCCCCCTTCGGAAAATCCTGGAGAAGCGTTCTCGGACTTGAATTCGCGCTTACCGCTCTCAGCTCTTTGAAGGAGGAACCGGAAGAACAGCAGGAGGTTCTTCCGGGAATCATCCGGGCGCTGGAATTCATGGAAGAACATTTTGCCGAACCGCTCGGGATCGCCGAATTCGCCGAAGTCGCAGGACTCTCCGAAAGCCGCTTTGCCACGGTCTTCCGCAATGAAACCGGAATCACGCCGATGCATTTCTTCAACACGGTGCGTCTGGGGCATGCGCAAAGTTTTCTGCTCAACGGCTCCTCGGTAGACGATGCGGCAAGACTGGCCGGCTTCTCCTCGCCGCAGTACTTCTGCCGCTATTTCCGGAAGCAGACCGGTGTCTCGCCCGGTTTTTTCCGTTCCAATCCCTTTGCACACTGACGGAGCATTTCCCACATGTCGCTCAAACGCATCAGACTGGCAGAACAGGTGAAAGAGAAAATCATCGACTTCATCGGCTCCGGAAAATTTGTGCCCGGTTCCAAACTTCCATCGGTCCGGCAGCTCAGCAGCGGACTGGGCGTTTCCCATGTCACAACCGCGCGGGCGGTCCGGGAACTCATCGACGAGGGGATTCTGGAGGTCCGCCGCGGCGCGGGCACATTCGCCGCGGCAAAGCTCCCGGAAAAACTCCTCCGCAGGAACCATTCCCCTGCGCGGCGCAAAATGCTCTATTTCTTTTTCCCGACCCTGCAAAGCGCCAGCTCCTACCATAACTCCATTCTCTGCACGATTCAGCAGGAAGCGGAAAAACGGAACTGGAACATCCGGATCAATCTGCTTTCGCCCGAACGTTACGAAGCGGCGGCGGCAGATCCGGATGCCGCGGGAATCGTCTGCGCAACACCTCCCATTCCCCTGCCCCGGACAGCTGTCCCGGTCGTCAACTACGGCATGACCGGATGGAAGGAGATCCCATCGGTCATTCCCGACAACTATGCCGCGGGATATGCCGCGGGAATCCATCTCTGCAACATCGGAATCGAAAACATCTGTTTTGTCACAAGCGCTCCGCGGAAAAGGCCTGTGCCGGAACTTCATTTTCAGGAACGCTTCCACGGACTGAAAGATGCGGTCCGCAATTCCGGCGGACAGGACGGGATTCCTCTCATCCACTGGGCACTCAACCATCCGTGCCGGAAAGAGGTGGAAACCTGGATCGCGGATCAGAAACGCAACGGAGGAAAAAGCTATCCGGTCCTTGTCGTCGGCAACCGGTCCATGGCGGTTGAAATCGGCATTTATCTTTCAGCGGTCGGGATGCGCGTCCCGGACGACATCGGAATTCTAAGTTTTATCAAGCGCAATTCCTTCGAACAGCAAATCCCGATCGACACCTTCGACTTCGACCACAGGCAGATGGGGGAACAGATCATGCTTCTGCTCGACCAGGCGCAGAAAGGCGGGAAGCTGCCTTCCAGAGTTCAAATTCCCATGACTTTGACCGAAGAGGGATCGGTCCGGCATCTGAGAACGATGCCCCTGTGACATTTCACCGTGCAGGGAATGTTCCCTTCCTTTCCGGAAACGAAATCAAAATCTTTCCGGAATCCGATTTGTTTTTTTTCGTAACGGATTGTATTTTTACTCATTGAAAGTTCATACGCAACGCAAGGAGGGTTTATGACGATCGACTGGGAGACCCGCGGACTGGAACTCGACAACGCCCGCTGTTCGCAGGAGGCATCGCTGAACGAATGGGAAAATCCGCAGAAAACAGGAGAAAATAAACTGCCTCAGCGGGCATACCGGACCTACAGCAATTTTCTTTCCCTGAACGGAATTTGGAAATTCCAATGGTATCCCTCCCCGGAAAAAATGCCGGAAAAACCGGAAGATATTCCGTTTACGGAATCCATGGAAGTACCGTCCCATCCGGAACTCAACGGCTTCGGGATTCCCATTTACACGAACATCCAGTATCCGTTTCCGCCCCGCCCGCCTCTGGTGCCGCACGATTCCAATCCCGTCAGCAATTATCTGCGCGAATTCGAACTTCCCGACGAATGGAAGGGCAAACGCGTGTTCATTTCCTTTCAGGGGGTCGACTCCTATTTCCGCTTTTTCATCAACGGAACCTTTGCCGGCTCCAGCAAAGGAAGCCGCAATCCGGCGGATTTCGAACTGACAAATCTGATCGCAGCAGGAACAAACACCATTCAGGTGCAGGTCTTCCGCTGGAGCGACGCCACCTATATCGAGGATCAGGACATGTGGTGGCTTTCCGGCATCTTCCGCGATGTCTGCCTCTATGCGGAAAACCAGCCTGCCATCGAGGACTTCGAAGTCAGGACAACCCTTGATGAACTCCGGGTCAAAGTCAAGACCGACAGCGAAGCCCCTGTGAAAATCTCGCTCGAAGGAGTCTTCGAGGACGAATTCGATCCGGATTTCGAATATATCCGCAAGGTTCCGGTCAGCCCGTGGACAGCGGAAACGCCGAATCTTTACACCCTTACCCTGGAGATTCCGGGCGACAGAATCGTCTCCCGCATCGGATTCCGTACCGTCCGGATCGAAAACGGCGAACTTCTCATCAACGGACGCGCCGTTCTCCTTCGCGGAGTGAACCGGCATGAATTCAACTGCCGCCGGGGACGCGCCATCACCGAAGAGGATATGCTGTGGGACATCAGAACCATGAAAGCGCATAACATCAACGCCGTCCGATGCTCCCACTATCCGAATCAGAACCGCTGGTACGACCTGTGCGATGAATACGGACTCTACGTTTTCGATGAAGCCGATCTCGAATCGCACGGCATGAAAGACGCCCTCTCCCGTGATCCCCGCTGGGAAAAGGCATACCTTGACCGTGTGGAACGAATGGTGGAACGGAATAAAAACCATCCCTGTGTAATCGCATGGTCGATCGGCAACGAATCCGGCTTCGGTCCGAATATCGAGGCCTGCGCGGATTACCTCCACAAACGCGACACCTCCCGATTCGTCAATTATTTCCATGCGGGAACGGACGCATGCGTCGATGTTGTCGGCATGCATTATCCCTCTCTTGAGAAAATCCGTGAATTTCTCGCCGGAGAAACCTCCGGCCGTCCCGTCCTCCTGGAGGAATACGCACACTCCATGGGCAACGGAACCGGAAATATGCGGGAATACTGGAATCTGATCGAAACAACCCCGCGGCTGATCGGCGGGTTCCTCTGGGACTGGATTGATCAGGGAATCGAACGGCGGACGGATGACGGCAGACGCTGGTTCGCTCGCGGCGGAGATTTCGGAGACACGCCAAACGACGGCGCTTTCTGTTTCAATGGAATCGTTGCGCCGGAACGCCGCATCAAACCGGCATTGATGGATCTGAAACACACCTTCCGTCCGTTTGTGTTCGAATACAGAAATGGCGTTCTGAGCGTCCGGAACCGTTACTCGTTCCGGAATCTGAACGATTTCAAAACACAGATCAACGGCACTCTTTTCACGCTTGACTGTCCTCCCGGGGAAACGGCGGAAATCAATCTTGCAAAGATGGATCTCACCTGCGAAACACTCGACATTTATGTGTTCGACCGAGGATACAGTGTCACAGAAGAACAGATTCCCCTGCATCCGAGGATAACCGTAATTTCACCGAAGCCGCCGTTGAGTCCGGCGGACAAAAACGACTCGGTCATCCGTTTCGGCCCGTTCACCTTCAATGCGGAAACCGGAATGCTGAAACGCTGGACTGCCGGTTCCGCGGAGCTGCTCTCGGAAGAACTCCGCTTCCAGGCGTGGCGGGCTCCGACCTGCAACGATCGCCCGTTCATCGAAGCATGGCGCAAAGCAGGTCTCGACCGGATCGCAATGCGGACGGATCGCGTCACCGTAAAAGATAACCGGATCATCACGGAACAGAGTTCCGAACCGTTTTCCGTGAAATTTCTTTATACGGCCATGGAGCAAGCTCTGGATCTTGCCTGCGAAGTGGTGCCGCGCAGCGGGCTTCCCTGCCTTCCGCGCATTGGAATCCGTCTTGTCATGCCGCCCGAGTTCCGGATGTTCTCCTGGTACGGGCGCGGCCCCTTTGAAACCTATCGCGACCGCAAGCTCGGAGCCTGGTTCGGCGACTATGCGCGGCCGGTGGAAAACCTGTGGTACGAGTATGTCTCGCCGCAGGAAAACGGCAACCTCTGCGATGTCTCCCGGGCGGCGCTCAGGAACAAAGCAGGAACGGGAATCCGGTTGCACAGTTCCGTACCGCTCGAAACCAGCGTCCATTTCTGGACCGCCGAGGAGATTGAGCAGGCGGAACACAGTTTCGATCTGCCGGAGATCAGCAAAGTGGTCTGGAACATCGATCACGCGAATGCAGGTGTCGGCAACGGAAGTCATGGACCGGGAACATTGGAAAAATACCGTATTCCTCCTGAAAAAACCATCTTCTCCATCCGACTGGAAAGCCTGACGGAAACCTGAGCGGGACAGCCGCTCTCCAATGCGGAACAAAGCCGGTTACGGCGGAGAAACTATGCGGAGAGAAATCGCCGGAGGATTCCCTCTTTTTTGAGGTGCCCGGCATAGGAGAGATCCGGATTCAGCCGAAAGCGGAGGTGTTCCTTTTTCCCTCCGCCAAGGCGGACAGATTCGCCTCCCGCGGAAAACGTCGCGGCGGTGTCGGCAACAACAAGAACAGAGACACTCAAAAAAGGCGATCTTTCCGCATGATACTCCACGGATACGATCCGGCATTCCAACCCGGCATCGGCAAATAGCGCTCCGACCGCCTCCACAACAGCAGGTGAATTCCGCAGATCCAGCGGAGAAACTTTTTTCGAAGCAGGGGACGAAAGACTCAGACGCTTTGCCGGATCGAATTCGAAATATTCCAGATTCTCCCCGCTGTCCAGACAAACACGGAAGTGGAATGTATACTTTTTTCCCCGTTCCAGGTCAATGGAAGGGAAACGCTCCTCCAGACAGAAACGTTCCGTCACGGAGGAAACAAAATCGCAGCGGATATTGAAGACCCGACGTCCATCCGGCAGAAGCACCGGCCGAAGCACCATGTCCCAGAAATAGAGCGAGACGGGCTTCATGCGGTCAAGAAGCCGCAATCCCGTTTCCCGGAGCACCGGCAGATCCGACTCCTCGAACTTCTGAGGCCTCCCCCGGTCCTCCTTTCCGAACCAGACGCCTCGGTATTCAATGAAAAACATCAGCCACAGGATGCCCGAAACGAATCCAGCCAGTCCCAGCACGACCATGCAAAAGAACAACACGGGAAAACGCTCCCGCAACTCCGCCGCCGGCAGAGTCAGCAGATAGGGAAGCAGACATACCGGCGCGGCATATCCGATCCAATGGAATAAACACCGGTTCATACCATCAACCGCCTTTCTGAATGTGAAAAGATGAAATTCATAACCTACATTTCCTTTTCATTTATTCAAGAGGATTTTTTGAAAAAAAACAGGCATCTCTGTAAAAGTTTTCTTTCGTGAGAGATTGTCATTTGCGGAAAAACTGTTATATTACGCTTTATTAAAAATGCTTAAATCCTTAAAGGATATTCGTCATGATCAGGAAAGCTCTTCTTCTATCTGTCATACCCGCGGCGGTTCTTTTCGCGGGAGCCTGTTCCACCGGAACCGATTCCCGGACAACAGAGCCGAAGGTATCTCGGCAACAGCTCCACAGGACAAAACCGCTGATCTATCTTTACGCGACCGGAGAAGGAATTATCGACAAAACAAAGGCAAGCGAGGAAAACGCCGTCCGGGAGGTTGAAAAGATTCTCCGGACGGAACCGGCTTTCCGCAATCTGGCGGAAATCCATTTTGTTCATCCGTTCCGTCTGAACGGAGACAATGTCTCCGCTGCGGACTGGCTGAAACTTGCTCGGGATATTCAGGCGACTCTGGACAAGCCGGAAGTCTCCGGGATTGTCATTACCCATGACTCCAGCACACTGGAAGACACCGCTTATTTCCTGAACCTGCTGATCAAATCGGACAAGCCGATCATTCTCGTCCGGACGATATCTCCGCTCAAAACGGTCACGACCGAAAGCATTATGAACTTTTACAATGCCCTCGCGGCCGCGGCAAGTCCAGAGTCCCGTGATATGGGAGTCCTCGTCTCCATGAACGACACGCTCTACGCGGCAAGAGACGCCGATAAGAACCGTGCGGACAAGTCGGCGCTTTTCCGCGGCGGCGACTTCGGCCCTCTGGGCTTCATCATCAACGGCAAACCCCAGTACTATTACAAAACCATCCGGCGCCATACCGCTCGGACGGAATTCGATCTTTCGGCCATCCGGGAACTGCCGCAGGTCAAGACCCTCTATCTTTATGCGGAAGATTCCCCGCATCAAATTCTCGAATGGATTCAGAAAGGCGTTAAGGGAATCGTGGTCGACTGCAGCGGAGAAGGAGTCCTGAAACCGGCTATCGGAAACGCTTTGAAAGAGGCAATCAGGAAAGGCATTGTCGTAGTTCTTTCCTCCCGCACCGGATCGGCAGCAGACATCCGCGACGAGGAAATCAGGCGGAATGCCGTTTTAGACAATTCGCTCTCCCCCCAGAAAGCAAAAATTCTCCTGATGCTGGCTTTGACTCAAACCGGGAATTCCCGCAAAATTCAGGAATATTTCAAGCGCTATTGAACAAAATGATTACAGCACGGAGAAATATTCGCAACAAACTCCTGTCTGGAACTTGACGGTTTTTCATTCACGGACTAAATTGTAAGGCATATCATTCGATTTTGTCTTATTTTATAACACTTACAGATTGCAACACAAAAAGAGGCATTGATTATGGGCGGATTTTTCGGAGTGGTTTCCAGAGAGGACTGTGTCACAGATCTGTTTTACGGAACAGATTATCATTCGCATCTCGGCACAAAACGCGGAGGAATGGCGATCACCAATTCTGACGGATGCATCGTCCGCTCCATTCACGATATCACCAATTCCCAGTTCCGGTCGAAATTCGATTCGGAACTCTCTCAATTCGAAGGCCGAAGCGGAATCGGCATCATCAGCGATTATGAGGACCAGCCGCTGATCATCGGCTCCCATCTGGGAATTTTTGCGATCGTCACAGTCGGCAAGGTCAACAATATCAAGGAACTCACCGAAGGCAGCGGCTCCGAGCGGATCGCCCATTTCTTTTCCGAAATGAGCGGAGGCGAGTTCAACCCCACGGAAGTGGTCGCCGCACTGATCAATACAAAACCGACTGTGGAAGAGGGAATCGCCTACGCTCTTTCCAGAATCGAAGGCTCCTGTTCCCTCCTTCTCATGCTGAACGGAGTGATTTATGCCGCCCGCGACAACTGGGGACGCACCCCCGTCGTCATCGGACAGAAAAACGGCGCGTTTGCGGCGGCTATGGAAACCACCGCCCTCCCCAATCTCGACTACGTCTTTTCCCGGGAGCTCGGCCCGGGCGAAATCGTCAAACTGACCGCTGACGAGATGGTGCAGATCCGGAAACCGCTTCCGAAAATGCAGATCTGCGCTTTCTTCTGGGTTTACTTCGGCTACCCCTCCTCCGATTATGAGGGAACCAACACCGAAACGGTCCGCTATAAAAACGGGGCTCTGATGGCTCAGCAGGAAGAGGTCGATGTGGATTCCATCTGCGGCATTCCCGATTCGGGCGTCGCCCATGCAATCGGGTACTCCAACGCCTGCCACAAGCCGTACATGCGCGCACTGGTCAAATACACTCCGACCTGGCCCCGCAGTTTCATGCCTCAGACTCAGGCGGCACGGAATCTTGTCGCGAAAATGAAACTGATCCCCATCGACGAACAGATCCGCGGACGCCGCCTGCTCTTCTGCGATGACTCCATCGTGCGCGGAACACAGTTCAAAAACATCGCGGCCCGTCTCTATGAGCGCGGCGCGCTGGAAGTCCACATGCGTTCGGCTTCGCCGCCGCTCTGCTTCCCCTGCAAGTTCCTGAACTTCTCCCGTTCCAAATCCATTCTCGATCTTGCGGCAAGACGGGTCATCAACACTCTGGAGGGCGGAGAACCTTCCGACGAGGTTCTCAAAGAATACATCACAGCGGGAACGGAACGCTATGAAAAAATGGTCGAGGCCATCCGGAAAAATCTCGGTTTGACTTCGCTGAAATATCAGAGCATTGAAAAGCTTGTCGAAGCCATCGGACTGCCGAAAGAAAAAATCTGCACCTATTGTTTTGATGGATGCGACGGTTCCTGCGGAGGCTGCTCATCAAGATAAAACGCAGTTTCTTCTCCCGGAAAGGATCAGAAGAAAATGACAAAAAAAGCCGTTGTCCGGAAAAAAGGACAACGGCTTTTCCTTTTCAAGGAGAACTTTCTTATTTCCGGAAGAACTTTTTAATAGGTTCGAACCCGGATTTCTCAAAGACCTTTTCCGTGATCTTCACAACTTCAAGGCCTTCTTCAAAAGTGACCGGATACGGAACGCCCTTGCGGACCGCATCGTAAATATGACGCCACATGACGCCAAGAGAGCCTTCGGGGACATCATATCTGGATTCAACAAAATAGAGTTTTTCATCGAAATTTCCATACAGGAACGGCGGATTTTCCGGATGCGGCTTCAAAGGTTTGAACTCAATTGAGGGATCGACCATGCGGATCATGATTTTACCGTCAACAGGAAAGACCAGAGTGCCTCGTGTGCCGATGATCTCCATTTCCCGTCCGGGCATCGTGTTGGCGCCGGTAACCTCGATATCGGCAAGACGTCCGTTCTCCGCTTTCAGGAGAATCTTGAAGAGGTCGTCGCCGTCGCCGATCGAAATCACGTTTCGGACGTCCGCCCAGACATCGACCACGGGACTGTCCAGGAAGCGGAGAGCCTGATCTATCAGATGCGGTCCCCAGTTGGAGAGGAGTCCGCCATAGAATTCCGTCATGGTCATCCAGTCGTTGCGGCGGCAGTAACCGACGCTGCGGTAGAGCTTGATGTAGTTGATCTTTCCGAGGATCCCGGAGTTGACCAGTTCGCGCGCTTTCACAAATGCGGGCTCAAAGCGGCGGTTGTGACGGAGAAACAGTTTGCCCGGATGCTTGTCCATGCACGCTTTCAACGTCATCATTTCCGCCACGCTTGTGGCAACCGGTTTTTCAATCACGGCGATTTTTCCGGCCTCCATGATCTGGATCGCCATCGGAAC
>CALXMJ010000278.1 GCA_944389445.1 uncultured Victivallales bacterium
ATGGTCCGGGTGAAGGGGAGCGGAGGCGCGTTTGTCGATGCCTTCCGGCGGCGGGCGGAGGAGCTCGGGATTGAGATCCGGACGCGCTGTACGATCCGGGAGTGTGTGGAGGAGGAAGGGCTCCGCTGTCATCGGGTGCGTTTGACGGATGGAACGTTCGTGACTTTCCGCGATTGTGTCATGACGATTCATCCTCATGCCGTGGCGGAGCTTCTTCCGGAGAAATTCCGCTCATCTCTGTTTCTGGAACGGATTCGGGAGTTTGAGGAGGGGTGCGGCTTTTTCACTCTGTTCGGCGTTCTGGAGAAAAACTGCGGATCGTTCCGTCAGGAACTGACTTCCAGTTTTTCCACCTCGGAGATCGACAAGGTGATGACTCCGGACCATCCGGAGGCGACGGCGACCGGTATCATGCTGACCGAGGAGACCGGTTTGGACGGCGCGTTGTACCGGACCGTGACCGCCTTTGAAAATGTCTTCGCGCCGGAAACCGCGGAATGGAGCGGAAGTGTGACCGGGAAACGGGATGCTTCGTATGGGGAGTACAAGCAGAGAAAGATTCGGCAGATCGAACGGAAAATCTACGAGCTTTATCCGGAGTTCGAGGGTGCGCTGCGCATTCTGGATTCGGCGTCGATGCTGACTTATCGGGATTATCTTTCGCCTTACGGCTCCGCCTATGGGATTCGGCAGAAGATGGGACAGCACAACTTGTTCGGCAAACTTCCGATCCGCAATTTCTATGTGGCGGGACAGAGTGCGCTTCTTCCCGGGGCGATGGGGGCGATGCTCTCGGCGTTTGTGATCTGGCGGAAGATGATCGGCGAGGAACTCTATCTGCGGAAAATCAATGAAGTTTCGGAAGGAAAAACAGAATGACTGGCAGCGGCGGAAGAGTTGTGATTACCGGAATGGGAGTGGTTTCCTCTCTCGGAAACACTCCGGAGGAACTGTATGCGAATCTTGCGGCGGGAAGGAGCGGCGTGCGCGAGATGCCGGAATGGGGCGGGACTCCCCTGAAACTTGCCGCTCCGGCGATTCTGCCTGAGGGAATGGAAAAGACGATTCCACGAACGTTCCGCCGTGCGATGGGACGGGTGGGAATGTATTCGGCGCTTGCCGCCCGTGCCGCCGCGGAGGATGCTGGGCTTTCCGCGGAGTTCCTGAAGAGCGGGGATTGCGGATGTGTGATCGGATCGACGATGGGCGGGTCGGGGAGTATCGCGGAGACGTTCCGTCTGCTGCTTTCCGGCAGGGGGGAGGAGATTCCGGCGACGCAGTTTTTCAAATGCGTTTCGCACACGGCGGCGTTCAATGCGGCGAATCTGCTGGGAATCTGCGGTGTGGTGGAATCGCCTTCGGCGGCATGTGCGTCGGGGCTTCAGGCTCTGGGGCTGGCGCGCGACCTGATCGCCCGGGGTGCGCAGAAGGCGGTGATTTGCGGGGGCGCGGAGGAGCTTTCGCCGGAGGTGAATGCGTCGTTTGACCAGATTTATGCGTCGGTGAACAGCGAGCCGGGGGAGGGCGGGGCGCGGAGAGAATCGCGACCGTTTGATGCGGCACGCTGCGGACTTGTCTGCGGCGACGGAGCCGGGATTCTGGTGCTGGAGGAGTTGGACCATGCTCTGGAACGCGGTGCGCATATTTATGGAGAGGTGATCGGGTTTGCCACATGCGGCTGCGGATCGACGTTGAGCCAGTCGGATGCGTCGGCGATACGGCGCTGTCTGGAGCTGGTCTGCCGGGATGCGGGGATCACTCCGGGGCAGATCGACTATGTCAGCGCCCATGCGACGGCAACGGTGCAGGGCGACCGGGAAGAAGCTGCTGCTCTGCGCAGCTTCTTCGGCGACCGTGTTCCTGTGAGCAGTCTGAAGGGACATCTCGGTCATACGCTTGGTGCGTCTGGATCGCTGGAGCTGATTGCCGTCCTGCTGATGATGGAGCGCTCGGAACTGCTGCCGACTCTGCTCCTGGAGCACATTGCGGAGGATTGCTCCGGCGTGAATCTGATCCGGGAGAAGCAGACGCAGGAAATCGGAGTTTTCCTGAAAAACTGCTTTGCTTTTGGCGGGATCAATGCTACATTACTCTGTTCGAAATGGAAGCGGGAAAACTGCGGAAAACAGGTGCGGGAAGACCGATTATGACAAAAGAAGAAATTGTAAATGCTGTAAATTCGACCTTTACCGAGATGCTGGAGGTTCCGGCGGAGGAGCTTTCTCCGGAAAAGGAAATATTCAAGGATCTCGGACTCGACAGTCTGGATATGGTGGATTTGATGATCGGACTTCAGCGGAAATTCGGAATTTCCCTGCGTCAGAACGAGGAGATCCGGAAGATCGTGACGCTGGGGGATGTTCACGCATTCTTTGAGCGGCTGGAAGCCAAACGTCAGGAGCAGGCATCCTCTCCGGAACAGAAGTGACGCATTTATCGTGCTTACGCTGGTGATATACACTCAGACGTTGATTCTGACGGTTCTGTATTGTGTCATCGCCTTTCCGTTTCTGCTGCTGTTTCTGCTGTTCAACAGTTTCAGTATCCGGCGGATGCGGGGCGTGGTGCGTTTTTTCATTTTATGGTACGGGAAAGCTGTGATTCATCTTGGCTGGTATCCGTATGTCCGTGTGCGGTTTGAGGACTGTTCCGGAGAGCCGGTCCGCGGAGGAATTTACATCTGCAATCACCGTTCGTCATCGGATCCGTTTCTTGCTG
>CALXMJ010000279.1 GCA_944389445.1 uncultured Victivallales bacterium
CTCTTCCGATCTGTTCAAAGTGCACGTTCTGAAATTTTCTCTTCTGCCATCCCCGGAAACGGAGCTCTGGCTGCTGGAATGCCGCGTGAAATTTGAAACTCCGGGCGGACCGGTGAAGGCAGCCATTTCGATGCCGAACGAGGTTCCCGGTTATTTCCTGACCGGTGTCAGCACAACTCCCGGATTCCGCTTCGAATCGGAGGACCGCGATGATCGCCTGGTCGCGACCTGGTCCGGAATCGCGGAAGGCGGCGCTCATACGATTCTTTACCAGATGCGGCTGATCCCGGATCGTTATGCCGGGCTGATTGCGGATTCCATTGATCCTCTCCGGAAGCCGGTCTGGAGCGACGCGGCCGCCGCAGCCGCCGCGGTCTCTTTCCTGAAATCGGTCGATCCGGATGGCCGTGCAAAACCAGAAGTCCTGATTCCGAACGTATTGAAGCAGCTTCACAACCGGAATCTTCCCTCGGTGCGGACTCTTCTGCCGGAAAACCGGCTCGGAGCTCCTTTTGTGCGCGTCGCGGAAAAACTTCTGGCGATGAGAAGGGTGCCTTCGCGCCTGGTGGAGGGAATCTATCTGGTTGACGGACGCCGCCGTCAGATGCTGACCGCTCAGCTGGAGGCCTTTTACGGCAATGCCATTCACCGTTTTGATCCCGCCACCGGCAAAAATCTGAAGGGCGACGGCTTCCTTCCCTTGCGGAACGGCGACAATTCCATTCTGGAAATTCAAGGCGCAAGGAATTCCAAATTCTATATTTCCGTTTTGAAAACAAGTGTCACCGCTGCGAATCTGAACCAGCTGCGCGGCAATCTGGTTCGTCACTCCTGGATTCTGGACCTCTCGGGGTTCAATCTGCCTCTGGAGGAGCAGAACCTCTTCAAACAGATTGCGATGCTCCCGCTGGCGATTCTCATCATCGTCGTCATCCGGAACCTGATCGGTCTTCAGACCATGGGAACGTTCATGCCGGTTCTGATCGCACTGGCATTCCTGGATACCGGACTGACCGCGGGAATCGTCTCTTTTGTCCTGATTATTTCCATTGGCCTGTTCGTGCGTTCCTATCTGACAAAACTGAATCTGCTGATGGTTCCGCGGATCTCGGCGGTCGTGATTCTGGTGATTCTCCTGATGAAAATGATGAGCGTGGCGGCATATACCTTCGGATTTACCCACGGACAGGCGGTTACGTATTTCCCTCTGATTATTGTCGCATGGACGATTGAACGATCGTCGATGATCTGGGAGGAGGATGGCCCCGGTGTTGCGATCCGTCAGCTTCTGATCAGCCTGCTTGCCTGTCTGCCGTGCTATTTCCTGATGAGCAATGCGACTCTTCAGTATTTCTTCTTTTCCTTCCCCGAAATGAATCTGGTTGTGCTGGCGGTGATTCTGCTGATCGGAGTCTACACCGGTTACCGTCTCTCCGAACTGAAACGTTTTCGACCTCTGGTGCTGCCGTGTTCGGACAAATCCTGAAACAGTTTGCATCGCCTTCCGCTCTTGCCCGCGCGGGGGTGCTCTCCATGAATCGGCGCAATCATGATTACATCATGAAGTACAATCCGCGCCGTTACTATCCGATGGTGGATGACAAGCTCCTGACGAAGACTCTGGCGGCAAAGGCCGGTGTGCCGGTCGCCACGCTGATCGGTGCGATCCGGTATCAGTACGAGGTGAAGAATGTCGAGAACATGATCCGTTCCTGTCCGGGCGGTTTTGTCATCAAGCCCGGGCACGGCAGCGGCGGACGCGGCATTCTTGTGGTGCATCGTCATTCGGAAGGACGTTTCGAAAAAAACGACGGCACCGTGCTGGACCGCATTCAGGTCTATCGCGTCATTACCGATATTCTGAGCGGACTGTACAGTCTTGGCGGACAGGTCGATTACGCTCTGCTCGAAGAGTGCATCGACTTCTCCGATGTTTTCCGCGATTACAGTTTTCAGGGGATCCCCGATGTCCGCGTGATCGTTTTCCGGGGATATCCCGTGATGGCGATGATCCGTCTGGCGACAAAACAGTCCGACGGCCGTGCCAATCTTCATCAGGGCGCTGTCGGGATCGGCCTTTCAATTCGCGACGGCACTCCGCGGATGGCGGTTCAGTTCAATCAGCCGATTTCCCGTCATCCGGATACCGGAGCGGACCTCTCCGAGCTGCGTGTCCCTTTCTGGAAAGAGCATCTGGAGCTGGCCGCCCGCTGTGCCGATATGATTAAACTGGGATATTTCGGCGCCGATATTGTCATAGATCGCAAACGCGGTCCGCTTCTGCTGGAACTGAATGCACGTCCGGGACTTGCAATTCAGATCGCCAACCATGCGGGACTGGCTTCCCGTCTGGAACGGATGGAACGTCTTGCTCCGGGGATTCATGCGACTCCGGAGGAACGTGTCGCTTTCGCCCGCGAACAGTTTGCCTGATCCTTCCGTTTCTCTGTATTATTTTTCTTTCCTGCCGTTTTTACGGTTTTTCTCCGTTCCGGATTTTGTTTCCGGCAAAAAAAAGCTCCGCCGGAGCGGAGCTTTGCATCGTATGCTGATACGACAAAGAGTTATTTGTCGAACGCATGTCCTGCGGAACCGAGGACGTTGATGACTTTGTGCTTGTAGAGTTCCTTGAGAGCATCGCGGGCCGGTCCGAGATACTTTCTCGGGTCGAATTCAGCGGGTTTCTCATTGAAGACCTTGCGGATGGCAGCGGTCATGGCAAGACGTCCATCGGAGTCGATGTTGATCTTGCAGACTGCGCTCTTGGCGGCTTCGCGGAGCTGCTCTTCGCTGATGCCGATTGCATCTTTGAGTTTTCCGCCGTTGTCGTTGATGATCTTCACGAGATCCTGCGGAACGCTGGAGGAACCGTGGAGAACGATCGGGAATCCCGGAATCTTCTCTTCGATCTCTTTGAGGATGTCGAGACGGATCTTCGGATCGGTGCCGGGTTTGAACTTGTAAGCGCCGTGGGAGGTTCCGATCGCGATGGCGAGGGAGTCAACGCCTGTTCCGGCGAGGAAGGACTGAACTTCTTCCGGCTGGGTGAAGACATGTCTGTCGGCCTTGACCTCGTCTTCGACTCCGGCGAGCTGTCCGAGTTCGCCTTCGACTGTGACGTCATACTGATGCGCGAAATCGACGACGCGTTTCGTCAGTTCGATGTTTTCCTGGAACGGGAAGTGGGAGCCGTCGATCATGACCGAGGAGAAGCCGTATTCGATGCAGCTCTTGCATGTCTCGAAGGAATCGCCGTGGTCGAGGTGCAGGCAGATCGGAATCGCTTTTCCGCCGCCGATCTCCTTGGCGTATTCGACCGCGCCCTGCGCCATGTAGCGAAGCAGAGTCTGGTTCGCATACTGACGGGCTCCTTTGGAAACCTGCAGAATCACCGGGGATTCCGTTTCGGAGCATGCCTGGATGATAGCCTGAAGCTGTTCCATGTTGTTGAAGTTGAACGCCGGAATGGCATAACCGCCCTTCATGGCTTTCGCGAACATTTCTCTCGTATTGACAAGACCGAGATCCTTGTAGTTGACCATTTCTTCAACCTTCCTTTCTGTGTTGTTGACGATGAAATGAAATATGTCACAAATTTTCGAAAAATCAAGAAAAAAGACGATTTCTTTTTCCATTTGCTCCATATTTTACGCGGCGCGGGATGAGCTGTGCCCGGATACCTGCGCGAAGATGCATCCCTTTCCGGCGTTCCCGTCGCTTAGATTTCCGCTATGAAGAATCCGTAGGGCAGAAGCGATATTTTGCTTCGCTGATCCTTCTGAAGCAGATGTGCGCCGCGCTCCAGCAGGAATTCCGGGCCGGTGACACGCACGGCGGCAACCGGGAACTCCTCTTCCACGGTCTTCGGCGAGGGATTGACAGCGATCAGAAGGGTCCGGTCTCCGAGGGTTCGGGTGAAGGCGATCAGACGGTCGCTTTCGAGCCATTCCAAAGAACCTTCCGTCAGAATCTCTTCCGAGTGGCGGAGATCAATCAGTTCCCGGACAAAATCCAGCCGTTTCTGCCCGGCGGGCGTGAGCGCGTTTTCCCAGTTGATGTGGAACGTTTTGCCGTAGAAGCGGTTGCCCCAGATGCTGTGACGGGTTTCGTCGGCGATTTCCTGTCCGTTGTAGAGGAAGGGGATGCCGTCGAGCGCAAAGATGACTGCGAGCGCCGCCTCGACCGCTTCGGGACCGAGGACTTTTTCCATCCGTTTTTCTCCGTTGTCGCTGACAAAATCATGATTCTCAAAATAACGGATGAACCGGCCGCCGGAAGGAAAGGCGTCGAAGAGCTCTTTCCAGACCTTCATCAGTTTGCACGGGGAGTCGCCTTTCAGAAAGACATCCTGAATGGCGTAGGCGCATTTGAACGCGTAGTTGAAATCGAATGCATGAAGCTGATCGTCGGGTCGTTCTCCTTCCGAAAGCATGATGACATCCGGTTTCAGCGCTTCGATGCGGCGGCGTCCCTCCTCCCAGAAATCGACGGGCAGGGCGGAGGCGACATCGCAGCGGTAGCCGTCGACATCGAACTTCCGGATGAAGTATTCCATGTTGCTCCAGAGGTATTCCCGCAGCTTCGGATTGTCAAAATTCAGCGCCGGAAACAGCCAGGGGCCGTTCTTGACGTTTCCGTTTTCGTCGCGCATGACAAAATCCGGATGCTCCTCAATGAGATTCGCTTTCGGGCCGCAGTGCAGATAAACAAGATCCAGAAGAACCCGCAGTCCGAGTTCGTGAGCCGCTTTGACAAAATGTTTCAGATCGTCATCGGTTCCGTATTCGGGATCAATTTTGAAATAGTCCTTCATCCGGTACGGATTTTTCGGATTGCCGAGTCCGCTTGCCTTCTGACGGGGACTCCAGAACTCCTGATTCGTGTCGTCGTCCGCTTCAACAATCGGGGTGAGATAGACAATGTCAACTCCCAGCCCCGCGAGATGCGGCAGCATTTTTTCCGCCCCTGCCAGTGTTCCTTCCGTCGTGAACGGACGCGGAAACAACTGATACACAACCGAATTTGCAAGAAAATCCGGAGCCTTTCTGCTTTCAGCTTTCATTTCAATCCCTTTCTTTTGTTTCAAGTTTTGTGACAAGATAGCCATAAGGTTCCAGTGTAAGTTGAAGTCCGGAAGAGTGTTCCATGACGCAGACTCCCTCCCGGAGAACGACCGAATCCGGATTCCAGTGACAGTCGGAGGGCAGGGACAGCTTCAGAGTCCTGCTTTCCTTTCGCGGATTGACGGCGCAGAGATAACGCTTGTCTCCGGAGGATCGGCATACTGCGAAGACTTCCCCGTCACTGAGCCATTCCGTGGAACCGTCATAAAAAGCCGGCTCGGAGCGGTGAAGGCGGATCAGGGTTTGGAGCAGCTGAAAACGCCTTCTGCCGAACGGTGTCAGGATATTTTCCCATTTGACGGTCAGATTTTTCCCGTGAAAACGGTTGCCCCAGAGACTGTGACGGTTGTCGTCCGCCGCCTCTTCCCCGGTATAGAGCATGGGAATGGCTTTGAGGGAAAAGAGCGCTGCCAGCATGGCATCCTTCCCGCGATGGCCGAGCTTCCGTTCCAGACGGTTGTCGTAATCATTGTTTGCGGTATCGTGGTTTTCGATGAAACTCATGAAGCGGGCGCCTTCCGGAAACTCCGCTGCAAGTCTCAAACGGTCCTGTTCCAGCAGATCGGGCGAACCGTTTTCCAGAAAGATTTTATGCAGGCAGGACCGGCTTCCGTAATCGTAGCTGATGTCGTAGGCGGCAAGCTGATCGGTCGGATTTTGCGCCTCCGCGAGAAGGAGGATGTCGGGATTCAGAAGTTCCAGTCTCCGATGCGCTTCCTCAAAGAAATCCAGCGGGATTTTCGGCGAGGCTACGTCGATTCGGTAGCCGTCCGCACCGAACTCCCGGACAAAATATTCCATGTTGCTCCACAGATACTCTCGAAGTTCCAGATTGCCGAAATCCAGTTCCGGAAAACACCACTCGCCGTTTTTGACATTTCCGTTTTCATCCCGCTTGACAAAGTCCGGGTGTTCGGAAATCAGGACCGCGGTCGGCCCGCAGTGATAATAGACCAGATCCAGCATGACGCGGATTCCCAGTCCGTGCGCCGTGTGGATGAAATCCTTCAGATCCTCCCCGGTTCCGTATTCGGGATCAATGGCAAAGTAATCTTTCACCCGGTAGGGATTCTGCGGATTCTCCATCCCGCTGGCTTTCTGGCGAGGACTCCAGAACTCCTGATTCGGATCGTCGTCGGCAAGCGTAATCGGACAGAGATATACAATATCGATTCCGAGCTCCGCAAGATGCGGCAGCAGTTTTTCCGCCCCCTTCAGCGTCCCTTCCTTCGTGAATGCCCGGAGAAAAAGCTGGTAGATGACGGATTTCCTGAAAAATTCCGGCGTTCTTCTGGCTGATGCGTTCATCATGCACCCATGATTTGTTGTATTTGTTTATTAAATCCATATTGTGGATTACTGTAAATTATATATCCTGTTCAAAATAAAGTCAAGAGAAAAATAAAAGAAAAACTGAATTCCATATTGTGGAATAATTTTTCCTTTAATCCTTGACTTTTCCGGATTGACGGATATTGTATTTGCGGAAAAGAGAAAGCAGAGGTGGTGCATGGAAAAAAAGGTTCCGGTGAAATCGTTGAAAAAGGCGCTTGATCTGCTGTCGATTCTGCTGTTTCAGGATCCCGGGGAAGAAGGGTTCTCTGTGAAATCCCTGGCGGAAAAAGTGGGACTGCCGGCAAACAGCGTGCATAATCTGCTGAAGACGATGACCGTCTGCGGCTATGTGGAAAAAAATGGGGAAGGACGCTATACTTACGGAAATGTCTGCCGCCGCATCGCCTTCCGGAACTATCAGAGCGGCGACGGCTTTCGCGAGAAAGTGATCGAAGTCATGCGCCGGACGATCGCACGCATCAACGAAGCCATGGTCTTCTGCGTGCTGGAGAATAATGTCTGGACCTCGCTGGTCAAAGCGGAACCCGCCGGAAGGATCGTCAAGGTCGATATGGAACAGGTCGAACGGTTTTATCTGTACGAAACCGCGACCGGACGAATCCTTTACAGTTTTTCCTCCCCGGAACGCCGCACCGTTCTGGAACGCGAAAACGGCGATCCGGAACGTTTCTGGCCCGATTACGTAAAAGATTCTCTCCGGATTCGCGAACAGGGAGCGTGTTCTCTCCTCAGAACACGATATGGAGTTTTTTCCTTCGCCGTGCCGGTCTTTGACCGTGAAAAGAACCTGCTGGGCGCCCTCGGCGTCTACTGCCTGCCCCAGAGCTGTTCCGACGAACGGAACCGCTTCCTGCTCGAAAATCTCAAACAGGCGGCAAAGGAAATCTCCGGAATCTGAAACAGCGGATTCTTATTTCTCCAGATCAATTCCCATGACGAAATCGTCCATGTAAAAACCGTTGCCGATGTCGTTTTTCACTTTTTCAACCAGTTTGAAGCCGTTCCGTTCATAGGCCCGCATCGCTCTGGCATTTTCCTTGTTGACATTCAGAATCAGCTTCCTGACACCGGCCTTCTTCGCCGCCGCAATGACATATTGAAGCATCATCGAGCCAATGCCGCGCCCGTGATAAATGGCGGAAAGATATAACTTGTGCAGTTTCATCGTGTCCTTGCCGTGATAAAGCCCGTAGGAAAGAAAACCGATCGGCGTGCCGTTGTCCTTGACAAACTCAAAACGAATGCCTTCCTTCAACTCTTTTTCGATGACTTCCGGCGCATACATCATGTCAAGCATGTATCTGATCTGCTCCGGAGAAAGAATCTGCTTGTAAGTCGTGTCCCAGATCTCCTGCGCAAGCCGATAGGCAATCGGATACTCTGTTTCGTTTTTCAGCGGTTCAATGGTGATTTTCTCTTTCGGATTGTTCATTTTATTTTCTCCTGTATGTGATATGAGTTTTCCTTTCTTTCGGGTTGGAGTTGGTGGCTACTCGCCCCCAACACCCCTCGGCAGGACCCACCCGGGCCCTGCACCCTGCGCCGGAATTTCAAATTCCGGCTTACTCCTTTTCCGGCATCTGCCGGGCAAAGGGCCACCCGTATGGTTCGCCCTCGGCACTCCCTGCTCCTTTTCTGCCGCACAACGGGGAATCGCCAATAAGGATGAGGGGGTCCAGGGGGAAAACCTTCGGTTGACCCCCTGGTCGACAGGTG
>CALXMJ010000280.1 GCA_944389445.1 uncultured Victivallales bacterium
ATAGCAACCTTTAAACTAAAAAGGAAGGAACGAAAATGGCTATTAAAGTAGGAATTAACGGATTCGGAAGAATCGGCCGCATGGTTTTCCGCGCTGCAGTGGAAAACTTCGCAAATGACATCGAAATCGTTGGAATCAACGACCTGCTCGATCCCGACTATCTCGCGTACATGCTCAAGTACGACTCCGTACACGGCAAGTTCTGCGGCGACGTTTCCGTGGAAGGAACGAATCTGATCGTCAACGGCAAGAAGATCCGTCTTACCTCTGAGAAGGATCCTGCGAACCTCAGGTCGCACGAAGTCGGCGCGGAAGTCGTCGTCGAATCCACCGGGCTCTTCCTCGAAGATGCCAAGGCCCGCGCTCACATCCAGGCCGGCGCCAAGAAAGTCATCATGTCCGCTCCTTCCAAGGATGCGACCCCGATGTTCGTTTTCGGCGTCAACGACAAGACCTATGCCGGACAGGATATCATCTCCAACGCGTCCTGCACCACGAACTGCCTCGCTCCGATCGCCAAGGTCCTCAACGACAAGTTCGGAATCAAGCGCGGCCTGATGACCACGGTCCATGCTGCAACCGCTACGCAGAAGACCGTTGACGGCCCCTCCAAGAAAGACTGGAGAGGCGGACGCGGAATCCTTGAGAACATCATCCCGTCCTCCACGGGTGCTGCCAAGGCTGTCGGCAAAGTTCTTCCCGCCCTCAACGGCAAACTCACCGGCATGTCCATGCGCGTCCCGACCTCCGACGTCTCCGTCGTCGACCTGACAGTCGAGCTTGAGAACGCTGCTTCCTATGAGGACATCTGCGCTGCCATGAAGGCTGCTTCCGAAGGCGAACTCAAAGGCGTCCTCGGATACACCGATGAAAGCGTTGTCTCCACCGACTTCCGCGGCGAGTCCAGAACCTCCGTCTTCGATGCCAAGGCCGGTATCGCTCTTGACTCCACCTTCGTCAAGGTCGTGTCCTGGTACGACAATGAATGGGGATACTCCAACAAGGTCCTCGAAATGGTCCGCGTTATTGCCAAGTAATGGCGCTGGAAAGACGATAAGTCTACCTCGGGGCGGGCGGAACGAACGCCCGCCCCGTTTTCTTTTCCACTTCCTACTGAAAGGATTGTCTCATTATGAACAAGAAAACTCTTCGCGATGTTGATCTCAAAGGAAAACGCGTCGTCATGCGCGTTGACTTCAATGTGCCGATCAAAGAAGGCGTCATCAAGGACGACACCCGTATCAAAGGCGCCCTTCCCTCCATTAAATACGTTCTCGACCAGGGCGGAAGCGTTGTGCTGATGAGCCATCTCGGCCGTCCGGCGGAAAAAGGCTATGAAGCCGATTTCTCCCTCAAACCGGTTGCGGAATATCTTTCCAAAATGCTCGGAAAGCCTGTCACATTCGCCGCGGACTGCGCCAAAGCCGATGCGGAAGTCGCCGCAATGAAACCCGGTGACGTCGTCATGCTTGAGAACACCCGCTTCTACAAGGAAGAGCAGGGAAAACTCAAACAGAAGGAAGGACAGTCCGACGAAGAGTTCAAGGCGAAAAAAGCCGAACTCAAGGAAAAGCAGAAAGAGCTTGCCAAAAAGCTCGCTTCCTATGGCGACATCTACTGCAACGACGCCTTCGGAACCGCACACCGCGCTCATGCTTCGACCGCGGTCATCACGAAATACATCAACACCTCCGTTGCCGGTTTCCTGATGGAAAAAGAGATTGAATATCTCGGCAACGCGGTGGAAAATCCGGTTCGTCCGTTTGTGGCGATTCTCGGTGGTGCCAAGGTTTCCGACAAGCTCGCGGTTGTAAGCAATCTTCTGACCAAGGTCAACACGCTGATCATCGGCGGCGGCATGGCGTATACATTCCTCAAGGCGCAGGGACACAATGTCGGTGCCTCCCTCTGTGAAGTCGATCAGCTCGACTATGCCAAGAACATGATTGCCAAGGCGAAAGAACTCGGCGTCAACCTTCTGCTCCCCGTGGACAACATCGCCGCGGACAAATTCGATGCAAATGCCAACACCCAGGTCGTCGGCGACGACATCCCGGAGGGATGGATGGCTCTCGATATCGGACCCAAGACCATCGAACTCTACAGCAACGCCATCAAAGGCGCCAAGACGGTTGTCTGGAACGGCCCGATGGGATGCTTTGAAATGCCGGCGTTCAGCAAGGGCACATTCGGTGTCTGCGCGGCGGTGGCGGAAGTCAAGGCGAACGGCGGGGTGTCCATCATCGGCGGCGGCGACTCGGTCGCGGCGGTCAACAAGAGCGGACTTGCCGACAAGATGTCCCACATCTCCACCGGCGGCGGTGCTTCTCTCGAATTCCTCGAGGGCAAGGAACTCCCCGGCGTGGTCGCTCTCAACGACAAATAAGATCGTTCGGATGGCGGAACGTTCTCTGCTCCGCCGGAAAAATGACGATACGGGTCCGGTTTTCGCCGGGCCCGTTTTTTTTTGTCCGGATTTCCGGGAATGCGGAGGAGTCCGGCGGGGACTCTTTTTCCCTGTCCTCCGCTTGCATTCGATCCGGGGAGGAAGTATATTACTGATACGATATTCGTCATAAAATCAGGCGGAAACGCCGAAAACAACAACGGAAGGAATCCTCCAAATGGCACGCAAAACATTCATTGCCGGAAACTGGAAAATGAACAAGACCGCGGCTGAGACAAAAGCTCTCGCGGAAGCCCTCAAAGAAAGCCTCGCTCAGTTCGGCGACACTGTCACGATGGCGGTCTGCCCGACCTTCACAAGCCTGGCGACCGCGGTGGAAGTCCTCAAAGGCTCCAACGTCAAAGTCGGTGCTCAGAACATCCACTGGGCGGACAACGGCGCGTTCACCGGCGAAATCTCTGGCGCGATGCTCAAGGAAATCGGCGTCGAATATGTCATTATCGGACACAGCGAACGCAGACAGTATTTCGGCGAAACCGATGAGACGGTCAACAAGCGCATCAAAGCCGCTCTCAAATATGAACTCAACCCCATCGTCTGCATCGGTGAAACGCTTGAAGAGCGTGAAGGCAACAAGACCAACTGCGTCCTCGCAAAACAGCTCAAGGGCGGACTTGCCGATCTTTCCGCTGCCGATATGGCGAAAATCACAATCGCCTATGAGCCGGTCTGGGCAATCGGAACCGGCAAGACCGCTACTCCGGAAATGGCGCAGGAAACCCATGCGTTCATCCGTGCGACCCTCGCGGAAATGTTCAGTGCGGATGTTGCGGAAGCGACGGTCATTCAGTACGGCGGCAGCATGAAGGCGGAAAACGCCGGCGCTCTCACCGCGCAGAAGGACATTGATGGCGGACTCATCGGCGGCGCGGCTCTCAAAGCCGACAGCTTCACCGCTCTGATCGCGAACGCTCAGAAATAAGTTTCGAACAATCGAAACTCGAAAGCTCCGTCCTTTCCGGATGGAGCTTTTTTCTTTTCGGGAAGGAAAGTACGGAATGGCGGACAGAAAATGACGCTTACGCAGATCAAAGGTCTCGGATGGGCGCTGCTCAGTGTGTTTTTCTGGGGGACCATGTTCCCGGTCGGAAGATTTCTGATCGGCGGGAACAGGATTGATCCGGTCTCCCTCGGGATTCTGCGTTTCGTCATCGGAGGTACCGCGCTGTTTCTCGCCGGGCTTCTTCTTTACCGGAAGAAGATGTTCGAACTGACGCGCGCGGAATGGTTTCGTCTGCCGTTTCAGGGACTGGTGGGAGCATCCATGATGGCGCTTCTGCTCTTCATGGCGCAGAAAGAGATTCCGGTCATCAATGCCTCGATGCTGGAGGCGATTGTACCGCTTCAGATTTTTGTAATTACCCTCTGTCTGGGAAAAAAGGGATCGCCGGTGCAGTTCGCGGGACTCCTTCTCGGTTTTCTCGGCTGTCTGCTGGTGCTCCGGGTCATCGACGGGGGCGGGATAGCTCTGAAAGCGTTGAAAAGAGGGGATCTGCTGATCTTCCTTTCCGGGCTCTGCTGGGCGGTTTACACGGTCTGGGGGCGGCGAACCATTCAGCACATCGGCGGATGGATTTATTCAAGCTGGACTCTGCTCTGGGGAGCGGTCTGGCTGATTCTGTTTCTTCCGTTCTCTCCGGACAAGGTGCGCCTTCCCGGCGATCCGCTCAGCTGGGGATGGATTCTCTACTTCGGAATCGGTCCCAGTGCGCTGGCGTTCTACGGATGGAACGAGGCGCAGAAGTTTATTCCGGTCGCACTTTTGAGTTTGAACGAATATTTCGTGCCGATGATCGCAGCCGCGTTTGGATATCTTTTCCTTCATGAAACAATTACGGTCTGGCAGGCGGCGGGGGCGATTCTCATTCTCGGAGCGGTTCTGATGGAACCGGATCTCTTTCCCCGGGAAAAACATTCTTTGTAAACTTCAGCCGGGGATCCGCATGGAAAGCAGTAAAACGGGGTTACTTCTGGAGGAATTTACGGATCTTGCTTTTTTTCTGCTCGACATCCCATTGTTCCGCCCGCGCCAGAAGAGCTTTGCTGTAGGGGGATTTGAATTGTTCCTTGTATGCAGCTCGAACAACCGCCGCCGCGGTTTTGTTTTTCACGGAAACGATTTTTACAACCCCGTCATTGAAAAGGACTGGTATTTTATTTTCTTGCAGCATTTTCGTCGGCTTCAGAAAAGCAAGGACTTCCACGGGCTCAGGAGGCCTGTGGATCGAGGCCGAGAGACTCCCGAAGAACAGGTAGTCGTTGTCCTCCTCCCGGAGAGGATAAGTTACTCCACGCCCTTTTCGCTGCAAAGAGTAAAGTTGCGGATCCTCCTGAATCTTCTGTCGATGGAAAAGGTTCCATGCTTTCACATGATCCACATTCGGAAGATCGCCATTTGGAGAATCGGCATACAACAGAAATGCCAGCCAGATCTGTTTTAACTGGTTCTGACTTCGAAGTGTCGGAGAATCCCGTCCACCCGAATAAAGCGGAGGAAGAAGAATCGCCAGCGCAACAATCAGAAGAAGCACAGCAAAACAGATCCAGAGAAATGTGGATTTCGAGTTGACAGCTTTCTGCATTACGAATCCTCCTTGATTTCTTTTATAATATAAGTAGAAAATATTTTTTGTCAAATTGGGAAATATGTAGGTTCTTATTCCTTGTTTTTTCTTCTTTTCGCCCGGCGGGCGACCAGCTTATTCAGCTGGACCGAAGCAGGTGCCAAATGCACCTGCACC